>JAIKVL010000033.1 GCA_024685775.1 Clostridia bacterium
GGTGTTGGTTCCGCCGGAAACCGCCGTCTTGGAATAGCCGACGATACCGCCGACGCAACCTGCGGAGCCCTTGACCGCGCCCGAGTTCGTCGGGTTCGCGGTGTAAGTCAGCGTTCCTTTCGTAAAGCCGACGATACCGCCTACGCAGGACGCGGTAATATAACCGCTCGTCGAGGTAGACGTCGTCGCGCCGTCCGAAACTCTGAGATAGATGGTGATCGAGCTTCCGGTAACCGCAGAAGCGTTCGAAGGCGCGCTAATCGAAGTCGTTCCTTCGTTCGCGCCGACGATACCGCCGACGAGATACGTTCCGCCGATCGCTCCGGTCGCGACCGTAACGTTTGCGTTAATCGTAAAGGTGGCGCCGGATTTAACCCATCCGCCAATACCGCCCGTACCCGCGCCGCCCGTGACCGCGCCCGAGTTCGTCGTCGTTCCCGAAACGCCGGTAAGATTAACGATCCACGCATTCGACGAGATACCGCCGATAATACCGCCCGTTTGGTTGGCACCCGTGATCGCGCCTGTGTTTTTCGTCGATGTGATATTTAAGGTAACAATCGCATTATTCGAACGGCTGTTATCCCCCGTTCCGCCGAGAATACCGCCCGTATACGCGCGTTTATTATCGGAATCGCCGATCGTGCCGCTGTTCGTGCAGCCCGTGATCGCGTGCGTCTTATTCGCGCTCGCATTAACCCAAGCCGAGCCCGCGATACCGCCCACGTAGCCGCTGCTACCCGTGCAATAGACCTTGCCCGAGTTCGTGCAATTCGAAATGGTGATCGCCGCGGATTGATACATCAAACCGATGATACCGCCCGCGCACCCTGCGGCTTTGACCGTCCCGCTGTTGGAACAGTTTGTAAAGGTAAAGGTTCCGCCGCCGCTTAACGTTAAGCCGACGATACCGCCCGTGTACTGCTGCGCCGAGGTGACGTTTCCGGTGTTCGTCGCGGAATAGGAAGCCGAACCGATGATATTACACGCGCCGCCTGCGATACCGCCCGCCCAGCCGTTGCCGCCGCTTTCATCGACGTTACCGCCGTTAACGACGTTCGCGCCCTGCGCGATGGCGCCCACGTTTCTGCCCGCGATACCGCCCGTCTCCTGCGCGCCGTAAACCGCGCCGGTGTTCGCGACCGCGCCGCTGTTTGCGATGCCGCCCTGCGCCCAGCCGGAAATACCGCCCGCATAACTCCTGCGGCTGTCGGACGCGCCGACTTGCCCGTTATTGCGGATCGTGTTGATCGAGTTCGCGTTGTAACCCGTGATACCGCCGACGTACTGCGCGGCGGCTTTGACCGTCCCGCTGTTCGCCGCGGTGCTGTTCGTCGCGCCGCCGTTTCCGGTGACTGTGCCCGCCGCATAGCCCGCGATACCGCCCGCGAAGCCGCCCGTCGAGGCGCTGCCGTTGACGGTTAAGCTGCCGGAACCCGTCGAAGTGACGGAGCCGCTGTTCGTTCCCGTCCCGAGGGTGATCGTGCTTGCCGCGTAGCCCGCGATACCGCCGACCGCATAGGTTCCCTGAACCGCCTTCGTGTTGGAAGGAGTCCCGCCGATCGTCCCGGAAGCGCGCCCCGCGACGCCGCCTACGAAGCCGCTCGATCCCGTTACCGTTCCGGTGTTGGCAAGGGTGCCGCTGAGGTTGCCGACCGCATAGCCGACGATACCGCCGGTATAAGAAGCCGCGATCGAATTAAAGGTGATCGTTCCCGCGGAGCTGACCGCGCCGCTGCTCGAACCGCCCGTAACGGTGCTCGACGCATATCCGACGACGCCGCCGACCGCCGCGCTTCCCGCGACCGAATTAGAGTTCGCGCCGCCCGAGACCGAAGCCGCCGCCCTGCCCGCGATACCGCCGACGTACAGAGAAGAGCCCGCCGTGATCGCGCCCGCGTTTGCGACGGTGTTATTGACTTGCCCGATCGCGTAGCCGACGACGCCGCCCGTGAAGGGGATATTCGCCGCGTTTCCGGCATAGCCGACCGCGCCGCTGTTTTTGATGTTGGAGATCGCGCCGCCGCAGAGACCCACGATGCCGCCTACGAAGCCGCCCTTGATCTCGGTCGAGCTGATCGAGAGGGTCTGACCGCTCGTCGCTTTGACCGCGCCGGTGTTATGCTCCGCTTGCGAAGCCGAGCCGCTCAAAGTTCCCGCGCAATAGCCCGCGATGCCGCCGACCATAGCGCCGACGTACTTGATATTACCGATCGTAATTTCCGCGTCGGAGCCCGAGGCGCAGACGCTCGCCGCGTTCGTCATCCCGGAGCCAAGCGAAATATTCCCGGCGCAATATCCGACGATACCGCCGACCGAGACCTTACCCAAGACGCAATAATTCGCTCCGGAAGAATTGTAAACCGTCGTGTTCGCGTTCTTACAGCCGGAGACGTCCACCGTGGAATATCCGATACAGCCGCCGACTTGATAGGAAGAGCCTTTGACCGCGCCGCCGTTCGCGTTCGTTCCCGCGACGGAAGCCGTGGTCTTTCCGACAAGCCCGCCGACGTTATACGTTCCCGCGATCTTGCCGCTGTTCGTAACCGTGCCGCTGATCGGAGTGGACGAGAGACCCGCGATACCGCCGACTTGATAAGAAGAGCCGGTGACCGCGCCGCTGTTCGTAATCGTTCCTTTAAGCGCAGTCGCTTCCGTATTTCCCACGATACCGCCTACGTTATACGTTCCTTCGACCGTTCCGCCGTTCGTGCAGTCCCAAATCGTGCGACCCGTCCCGATATAACCGAAGACGCCGCCGACGTTATTTCCGGATCCTTTGACGTTACCCGTGTTGTAATACTTACCGGAATCATGCGTGCGGCTGCTTAAATAACCGATACAACCGCCGACGTAATTCGTCCCCTCGACGGTTCCGCTGTTGCGTTTTTCCGTGCTGGTTCCGTTCATCGGGGAATCCTGCGCGTGACCGACGAGACCGCCGACGTACTGCCCGGAGGATTTGACCGATCCGTAGTTTCTCAAAACGCCGTTGACGTGGCACCAACCGGTAGACGAACCGCCCGCGATGCCGCCCGTGCGCTCGCCCGTCGTGTTATTCGTTACGGGGCCGAAGTTCGTGACTCCGCCGAGCTCCGCTTCCTTTGTGTCCCATCTGCCGACGATACCGCCGACGTAAGTCACGGTGTAGGAACCGCTCGCGACGATGGTTACTTTTCCTTTATCCGTAACCGCGGCGGTCGGCTGCGTTCCCGTGCCGTCCCAACCGTTAAAGCAATCGTTGACGTACGCCGCGTAATCATAACTGTCGCTCGGAGATTGCCCAACGCAAAGCCCCGTAATACCGCCGACGTAGGAGATATTTGCGGAAGGCGTTACCGAAATATTGCCCGAATTATAGCAGTAGTGAAGTTTTATGCCGCTGCTGTCGCCCGCGATGCCGCCGACGTAACTGCCCGTCGCGGTGACGCTTCCTTTATTAACGATATGATAGTCGGACGAACCCGCATATCCGGTGTATTTATTGATTTTACCCGCCACGCCGCCTACGTAAGTCGTTCCGGTGACCGCGCCGCTGTTCGTAATGGCGCCGTCCGTGGCGATCGCGCTGCCCGCATAGCCCACGATACCGCCCGTGTACTGCGCGCCGTAGACCGTGCCGGAGTTCGTTCCGCGGATGCCTCCGCCGGTATATCCCGCGATGCCGCCCGTGTAATTTCTCTTGTTATTCGAAGCGCCGACCGCACCGGTGTTAGAGACGTTGATCATCGTGATCCCGCCGTAAGAATACCCGACGATCCCGCCGACGTAATTGCCGCCGCCCTTGACCGCGCCGCCGCTATTCGAAATCGAAGTCGCACTGTTCCAATTCATCGGCTTCGTGCAAATTCCGACGACGCCGCCCGCAAACGTGCCTTGCGTCAAATCGCTTCTCGAAGTGGTTTGGTAGAAGACCGAACTACCGTCCGCATCCACGTAGACCGTGCCGCTCGCCGTAACCGAAGCGTAATTCGTCATCGTGTGGGGGAATTTCTCGTGAACGGAGATCCCGACGATACCGCCGACGATCGCCGTTCCGCTGACCGCGCCGTAATTTCTTCCGTTGCATTGGTGCTGTCCGAGCTTAGTGCCCGAAATGCCGCCCACGCAAAAGACGCCGCTGACCGTTCCGAAGTTATAACAGGCGGCGTCGGAGTTGACGCACTCGGTCGTTTCGATATGCCCGTAGATGCCGCCGACGAAATTGCCGGTGCCGGTGACTGCGCCCGACGAGGTCTGCGCCGTGGGTTGCGTCCCCGAACCGTTCCAACCGTTGTACAGATTACAGCTGCCTCTCGCCGTTCTGTTTTGAACGTCGCCGAAAATCCCGCCGACGTTATTCTCGCCGCTGACCGAGCCGGTATTATAGAAATTCCGAGGCCCATAGGTCGACTGATTCGTATTCGGACCGACGACGCTCCAAGATATGCCGCAAATGCCGCCGACTCCACCTGCGCCGGAGATCGCGCCGGAATTTTTGAAAGTAACCGTGATCTGAGGATCGCTTCCGATCGCGCTGCCGGTCGAGGCGATCGCCGCATTCGCTTCGCCGACGATGCCGCCCGTATATATCCCACCCGTAACTTTTGCGGTATTCGTGAAGGACGCGTTATTGACCGAACCGATGACGCCTTCCGTCTTGCCGACGATGCCGCCCGTGCAGTATCTGGAACTGACTCCGTTTGCGACCTCGCCTTCGTTTTTGAGCGTCCCGTTCAGCTTGGCGTTCGTCCAACCGACGATGCCGCCGACGAGGTTGCCCGAACCGGTGACCTTGCCTTTATTCGTAACCGTTCCGATCGTGCAGGAAGAATTATCGAAATTGCCCACGATACCGCCCGTCCAGCAATTGTCGCCGCTCTTCGAGGTGGAAGTAACCGTGGCTTCGTTCGTTATACTCGAAAGGGTATAGGCGGATGCGCTCTCGCGCGCTTCGCCGATACAACCGCCGACGAAATAAGGCGCTTTGACGGATCCTTTGATCGTGTTCGTTCCCGAGCAGGAGATCGAAGCTATGACGACCTTGCCGAAGAAACCGCCCGCATGAGAGTTCGTCGATTCGACCGCCGTGTTGACGGTGTTGGTCCCTTGAAGGGTAATCGTCGCGCCCGAAGTGTTGGCATGACCGATCAAGCCGCCCGTATAGGTAATGCCTTTGATAAAGCTCGAAACCGTTACGCTGTTCGTCCCTTTGAAAGTAACTTTCGCGCCCTTGGCTTCGCCGATGATCCCGCCGACGTTCGTCGTGGAGGGAGTGCTTGCTCCGATGCTTCCGCCGTTACATGTGAAAGATTCGATCGTTACGGTAGCGGAATTGCCTTCCGATCCGGCGAATCCGATCGCGCCGCCGAGCCCGTACCCGCCGCCGGATAAGCCCATGCCGCTGTACGTACAACTTTTGATGGAGACCGTGCAACCGCCGTTGACGTATGCCAAAATACCGCCCGTGTCGTACGCAGTGGAACCGACGCCGAACCCCGTTACGGAGCAGCTCGTGATATTGATCGTGCTGCCCGTTTGGGAATACGCCATAATGCCGCCGGTCTTATTCCCGGTGGAACTGACAATACCGCTGTTCGTGCAGCTCGTGATCGTTATGGTCTTATTTGCCGTTGTGTGATAGGCAAGAATCCCCGCGACGAGCTCGTTCCCGACAACCCCGTTTTCGTTCGAGCAGTTGGTGACTGTTTGATTCGATTCGTCCACGTCCGCCACGATGCCGGCAACGGTTTTCGTTCCCGTTATATAGCCGCCGTTTCTGCAATGGTCGATCGTCCCGCCTTTGGTCATTCCGCAAATACCGCCGACGCCCTCCGTGCCCGAAGTGCAGGTGACGGAGCCGGTGTTTTCCGCGTAATAAAGGGAAAGGGCATACCCACCCTGCACGCCGCCGACGATGCCGCCAACGTTATATTGACCGGAAGAGCCCGTTCCGGTGACAGAGCCGGTATTTTGAATGGAATAAGAGCCCTTGCCGGATTTCCCGATCAACGTACTGTAGAATCTGCCGACGATACCGCCGACGTTACAAGTCCCGGTGACGTTTCCTTCGTTCTTGATCGTGTTGCCGTTTTCACCGATCGCGCCATCCGCTCTGCCCGCGATGCCACCTACGAGCTGATTGTAGGTGGAAACCGCTCCTTTATTGATAGCCGACGCGCTTGCGCCGACCTTTCCCGTAGCATAGCCGACAATCCCGCCGAATAGAGTAGAGGAAGTCGCCTCCGCAGAAACGTTTCCTTCGTTGGTCAGCGCGCCGCTGAGGTTTCCGTTCGCCCTACCGATGATTCCGCCGGCGTAGTTCCCCTTTCCGAGGACTGTCGCATAGTTTTTCAAAGGCGCGTCCGAGCTCGGGTTTACGGGGCAAGAAGATTCGCCGATGCATCCGCCGACGTAAGAGAGACCTTGGACCAAGCTGTTGTTGGCGGTAGTTCCGTTCGTCATCCTAAGATCTTTGACGTTCGACGCTTTGATATAACCGACGATTCCGCCGACCCAATCGTGATACGTATCGGAAAAAACGTTCCCTTGATTCGTCATAACGACGCCGGTCGTGCGGTTCGAGATCTCGTTATTGCCTACGACCCAACAACCGTAAAACCCGCCGGTGAACGCACCGCTCGTACCGGATCCTCCGAAAGTGGGCGTGGTCGTGGTAAGATCGACCGCACAAATGCCCGTCGAAATGACGGATCCGTAGTTATAGGCGGAATAGCACTGCGTGGTTTGATTGCAAAACGCCGCGATGCCGCCGACGAGACCCGTCCCCGTTATGGTGCCGTAATTACAGGTGTTAGAGAACGTCCAGTAACCTCTTCTGACGCTCGAAATACCCGCGACGCAATAGCGCCCTGTAACGCTTCCGAAGTTATAAGACCAACCGCCCGCGAAGAAGACGCTTTCCGCGGACATATGCCCGACGAGCCCCGCGACGTTATCTCCCGTCGCGGTAACGCTTCCACTCGAAGTCGCAGACGAGGGTCGAGTGCCGGAGCCGTCCCAACCGTTATAGAAGAGCGTTCCCGAGCGACAAGTCGTGCTGCGCGTCTCGCCTACGATCCCACCGACTTTGTTGCGACCCTGGACGGCGCCCGTGTTATAGAAATTTCTCGAACCGGTACCCCCCGTGTTCGTATCGCCGATCGTGCTCGTGACGACGCCGAACAGTCCGCCGACGTAATCCACGCCCACGATGCTCGCGGAGTTCTTGAAATTTACGTTCAACTCGCCGTTATCCGTGTAGGCGACTCTGGCATTCATATATCCGACGAGACCGCCGACGCAGTTCGAGGTCCCGGTGACGGCGGCTTCGTTTGAGTACGTCTTTGAATCCTGCCCGAAATTCGATTTACAATAGCCGATAAGTCCGCCGACGTAATCCTTTCCGTAGACGGTGCCGGTTGCGTGCGTCACGCCGCCCGAGAGAGATCCCGACACGAGGTATCCGATAATCCCGCCCACATATTGACATTTATAGTAAGTACGAGTGCTACCCGGACTGCTTCCGACGTACGCTTGGCTACGGATATTCGTAACGGTACCACTGTCGGTAACCGTCCCGACGACGCCGCCGGTACAATCGTTCGAATCCGATTCCGCAGCAAAAACACTTGCGGAAACGAGATTCGTACCCGTTCCGCTACCCGTGATCGTTCCGCCTTGCTGAAGCCCGACGAGACCGCCGACGTGCGCGCCGTCGACGCTCCGACTCGTTCCGTGTGAAGTTGCTTTAATGTTTCCGCTTGTAACTTTTGAGCCGCCGGATATATTATGACTGTTCCATCCGCAAAGCCCGCCTACGCAATACGTCCCAAGGACGTTTGAAGCAACGGAGCAGTTGCTGATCGTCCCGTTACCGTCGGCGTCACCGATGAGACCGCCGACCCAAGCCCCATCCGATTTGACTTCCATACCCGACCCACTTACGGTACAATTCGTAAGATTACTCGTTGCGCTCGGATTAGTGGCTCCGATAAGTCCGCCTACGCCGCCTTTGTATCCATAAATCAAAAACCGATCGTTTGAGCAATTCGTCATTGTCAAGCTGGCGCCCGAGGCAACGTAACCGACGATTCCGCCCACATGACCGCCGTAAGAAGTTAGTCTTTTCTTGGCGGATTTAACAGATACATTTCTCAGCGTAACAGATCCCAAAACGTGCCCAATGACACCGCCGACCTTTGCGCTGTCGTTATCATTATTTAAACCTCTATCGTCGGAATACTGAATTGTCAAGTTGTTGATCGTCGCAGTGTTCAACCGACGGAAAAAGCCCCACTCGCTTCGATTCGTCTTAGCAAAACTATTGATCGTGATCGTGTGGGAACCGCCCTCAAAGACCGCGCCGTTATTAAGCTCCCAAATGCCCCACCATCTATTAAGCGTCAAATCATTTTGCAATTCATAATAAGCTCCGCGGAAGCGCACGTATAAACCGGTGCCATTCGCGTTATAATCCATTTCCACACCGCCGACAACGGAATTCGCTTGCGCTTGGTTGTAAATGCGATATCTTGACGTACCGCTTCCGAGACCGACCGGCATCGGACAGCCTTTCGGAATGGGAATCCCGTTTTTGGGGAAATACCAATACGTAGTGCTGTACGGGCTGGAAACGGTGGCAGTGGTGAGACCGTTGGTGGAAAGAATCGTCGGAGGATTGTAATAAAGGTAAGAAGTGTTATCGCATATGGAAAGCTTTGTATTCTCCGTCGAGACAATACAAGTCCCGTTGTGACTGGAATAGGCGGGGCCTTCCCCCGGCTCAATGAGATACTGAACGGTTGTGTTTCCGACTTTGCAGCTCCCCGTCTTGCAGAACAGATTGGTGTTGCTATCCATATAGTCGGTCTTTCCCGCAAGAGTGGAAATGTCGTAGCCGCTGACGCCGCTCGTACACGTGATGTTACCCGCGAAATAACATTCGTCGATACACATCCAATTGGAATTCTGTCCTCCGATCATCTGCCCGCAAATGCCGCCGATATAATCGCAGCTCGAACCGCCCGTTATCTTCATTGCGCTGCCGCAGCGCTGGATCGCCACCCTGCCATAGTGCGTGATATCGGTATGACCGCAAATGCCGCCCGCGTTTTTCAGGACTTTTCCCGAGGCGTTTATTTCCCCCGTGCTGTAACACTGCGTGATCGACGTATAATCGGTTTTGTTACTGTTTGAGTCGTTTATTCCCGACCACCCGACGACGCCGCCGATTCCGTCCTTTGTGTAATCGTTATCGACGGTGATCTTCATATGCGAATAGACGTTGGTCACAAAAACGTGATCTTTCATCCAACCGACCAAACCGCCGACGAATCTGTTGGAGGATTCGTTTACCTTAATCTCTCCGAAAATCGAAAGTCCTCCGATTCCCGAGCAGTAGGCATTGCCATCACCAAGTTCTGAGAGATAACCGAAAAGCCCGACCGATTCCAAAGCAAGGTTATCGATATACATTCCGGTGATCGAATAACCGCCGCCGCTGAATCTGCCCTTGAACGGATGGCTTGACGATCCGATCGGAACATCCCAATAGTGATCTTCGAGATCGAGGTTATTGGCGAGTTGAAAGCACCCGCTCGTAAAAGACGTATTGCCTATGTCTTTTCCGGCATTGATGCGATACGCCATACTCGCGAGTTGCTCCTCGGATCTAATGAGCCAAGGATCCGAATACGTTCCGCTACCGCCGCCATACTTAAACTTCCCGGAATCGACGCCGTCGCCGGACGCTCTATGCCCACTCCAATTCTCCGAAATCGCCGCTTTCGCCGTTTCGACGGTCGGACTGACGAGCTTTACGTTATCGTACAAGCCGAGGAGCACGATCGCAAAGACCGCGATCAAAAGAATCGGGACGAGGATCGCTTTGAAAAGAGAAGGCTTTTTCGCTCTATCCGCCGCGCTTACGCTTTCGCCGCGCTTCGCAGAAGATTCGCATTGCGACGGAGCCGCACCGCGAGCCTGCCGAAGGATTTTACTTGATTTCATAGTTTCGTCATTCTGCGCGAAGCGAAGAATCTCATCCGCTTTCATAGTTTCGTCATTCTGCGCGGAGCGAAGAATCTCATCCGCTTTCATAGCTTCGTCATGTTGCACCGAAGGTCCGCGTAGAGGCGAAGCTTCATAGCGAGCCTGTCGAAACATCTCATCCGCTTTCGAAAGAGAAGAGGCGCCGCGACGCTCACGATCGAGCCCCACGCGCTTTACTGCGTATTCGCCGTTTTTATTCGGTTTCGCGCATTTCATAGTCAAACTCCTTTTTTCTTTGCCGCCCGCAAGCGGCGCGTTGGTTACCGTTTTTCTTTCGCCCGTTATCGGCGGGCTGCTCTTTTACTAATTCGTCATCCTGAGCTGCGAGAGTATCGAGCGCGCCGAAGGATCTTATCCGCATTACACTTTCGTCATCCTGAGCTGCGAGAGTATCGAGCGCGCCGAAGGATCTTATCCATTTCTCGTCGCTTCTTGCCGCTTCTTGCCGCTTCGCCTTAGGGGATTCCTCGACGACGGCGCTTTTGCGCCTACTCGGAATGACGTGCCTTTTTTCATTCGTCATGTCGAGCAAAGTCGAGACATCTCATCCGCGAAACCCTGCTTTCTCAACCCGCCTTGCGGCGGTAAACAGGTAATCGGCGATTTCTCCGCTCCGCTTCGCTTCGGTCGAAATGACAATGTTGCTTTCCTGCGCAGTTTCTTTATTTGTCATCCTGCACCGAAGGTCCGCGTAGAGGCAAAGCCTCATAGCGAGCCTGTCGAAGGATCTCATCCGCGAAGCCTGTTTCTCGAAGCCTCTCACACGCGAGCGTGTGCGGGCGCATCGCCTGCAAACGCGAAAGCCGCTACAAGAGAGAACGGAAAATTCCGAGTCCTTGCGCGGTCGCTGCTTTTCATATACCGATTTCGAGGCGGGGACGCCGCCCGCATTGAGAGCCGCCGCTCTTTTTATTTTATAAAAAGGGAGCCGCATTTCTCGCCGCATTTATATAATAATATATAGCGCGCCCGATTTCAATACCCCTCGCGAAATTTCTCCGATTTTTTGCCGATTTGTAAGCATCGCTTTGCAAAAATAGCGGGGTTTGTAATAGTTTTTTAACGAAATTTTCAGAAATATTAAGAAAATTTAATCATTGAGAGGAACCGAAACACCCCCCGCGGGAAGCCGAACCCCCTTAAACCAAACGCCGAATCAAAGCGAGTAATCGGCGATTTCTCGACAAGCTCGAAATGACATTGGAACTTTGCCTGCGCAGACACTTTCTGTTCCGTCATCCCGAGGAATTCGAGGGATCGCCTTGCATTCTCCCCCCGCAAAGCCATGCTTTTTCAACCCGCCTTGCGGCGGTAAGCAGTAATCGGCGATTTCTCCGCTCCGCTTCGCTTCGGTCGAAATGACAAGATAGGCTTAGTCCGTGCTGTCATTTTCTTTTTTGTCATCCTGAGCCGCCGTCAGGCGCGCCGAAGGATCGCCTTGTACCGCCACCCGCAAAGTCCTGCTTCTCCGTCCGCCCTTCGGCGGTAAGCAGTAATCGGCGATTTCTCGACAAGCTCGAAATGACATTGGAACTTTGCCTGCGCAGACACTTTCTGTTCCGTCTTCCCGAGGAATTCGAAGGATCGCCCTGTACCGTTACCCGCAAAGCCGCGCCTTCAAAAATTGCAAGCATTATTCGCACATTACAAGAATTAGTCTTCTTCCGTAAACGTTTCGGATAAATCCTTCCAAAACGGATTATTTTCATTGATAAGAGCGACTTTTTTCTCGCGACGCCAGCCTTTCAGTTGCTTCTCCCTCGAAATGGCGGCATACGCATCGCCGCAGGATTCCGCATACACGAGTTTATGAACGGCGTAACGCTTGGTAAACCCCTCGATCGCGCCGCTTTTATGCTCCGCAATACGACGAATCAGATCATTCGTCACCCCGATATAAAGCGTTCGATTGTTTTCACTTGCCAAGATATAGACGTAATAATTCATTTTCTTCCCCACCCGCCCTGCGGCGGTAAACAGTAATCGGCGATTTCTCCGCTCCGCTTCGCTTCGGTCGAAATGACATGTAGCTTTCCTGCGCAGTTTCTTTATTTGTCATCCTGAGCCGCGAGAACATCGAGCGTGCCGAAGGATCGCCTTGTACTTTCGACCCGCAAAACCCTGCTTCTCATCCCGCTCTTTGAGCGGTAAACAGGTAATCGGCGATTTCTCGACAAGTTCGAAATGACATTAAAACTATGCCTGCGCAGACAAATTCTATTCCGTCATCCCGAGGAATTCGAGGGATCGCCTTGTACATCGACCCGCAAAGCCATGCTTCTCCGTCCGCCCTATGAGCGGTAAGCAGGTAATCGGCGATTTCTCCGCTCCGCTTCGCTTCGGTCGAAATGACAAGATAGGCTTAGTCCGTGCTGTGACTTCCTCTTTTGTCATCCTGAGCCACGAAAGTATCGAGCGTGTCGAAGGATCGCCTTGTACTCTCACCCGCGAAGCTCTGCCTCTCCGTCCGTGCTACGGGCGCTATTTGATCTTATGCGATTTTATGCAATGGTATAGGAGAAATACGTAATCAACCCATCAAACGACACCGACGCGTAGAACGTCCCCTTTTCGGAGGAGTCGTAGCCGCCGATCATATCGTAGGTCAAAAAGACGGGCGTCGAAGAGCCGTCGGAATAGTTTGCGTAAAGGACGTAGCCGGAAATATCGAGCCCTTCGCCGACCGCGAAGGTCGTCTTGCCGCCCGATGTATCCACCCAAATTCCGCTCAAAGTGATTTCCTGCATACGGACGACGACCCAGCCGAAATCGCTGAATCCTAGGTAAGAAACGCGGATAACGTAGCTATCCGGAACGTTTGGATCGAAGGCAGGGTCATCGAAAGAGTACGTTGCACCGAGAGGGATTAACGCCGCAAGCGTCTTTTCCTCCTGCCGCTTTCCGCCCTCGTAATCGAGGACGACGACGCATTTTTCGGGATCGAACGCTTCGCCGACGTCATACTCCTGCATTTTGATCGAAAGCCCCGTTATGCCGAGGACGGTGTCGTCCGCGACGTTTACGTTATATTCGAGCGACTTGCCTTTATAGCGGATCGTGATGCGCTGCGAGCCCACGACGCCCGGAGAAAAACCTTCGATCGAGACGGCGGCATTCGATAAAAGGACGCTGCCCGTCCGCGCGCCGTAACCGAATTCGAGCGTCAGCCGCGCGCCCGAGGGGATGACGAGCGCAGGCGAGGTCTTATAGGTCTTATCTTCCCATCCGGTCAAGCCCGTTATTGCCGTCAAAACGTCGGAATCATCGGGCGAAACGACGGTTACGGACTGCGTCGCCGAAAAGCCTTGATAGGTCAAAGTCAGATCCTGCAATCCGGGCGTGTTCGGGTCGTAACCCGAGACGTATTCCGCAGTCAACGGGACGCTTTTATGCGAATAACCGTAGCCGTATTCGACCATCAGCGTGTAGTCGCCGAAAGTGAGGGCGTCACCGAGGTAAAGCCGCCCGTCCGCCGCGCCGCGCCAAAGCGTCGAAAGCCCCGTGATCCGCTTCGAATCCTCGTTTGAGACGACGCGAACGGTCGCGGATTCGGAGATCCCCATATAGGAGATCGTGAATTCGACTTGCTCACCGGGCGAATCGAACGGTCCTTTGGTAACGACCATTTCTTCCGTCAGCGCCACGCGCACCGAACCCGTGTAATATCGGTACTTAACGCTTAAAAATGCCTCTTCGAGATCGGGCTTTTCGCCGACTTTATAGACGCGCTTCGGCAAAATCAGCTCCATATTTTCGATCGCGTACTGCTCGCCTTTCAGATACGCTTCTGCGTTGAAAACGAAGGTTTTTCCGCGATAAGATAGTTCCAAAGTCGTCTGGTAATTTTCCGCTCGCTCTTCGAGCCAAGAAGTCTTGATCTCGACGTATTCGTTATAAATCGAGACGTTTTCCGTCGTCAGATCGGTGTAGGTGACGAGGATGGTCCCGTTTCCCATAACGTTCTCTTTGGTCAGCGGCGCGCCCTGCTCCGCATAGAGTTTTCCCGCCGCTTCAAGGGATTTTATGACCTTCATTACCGTGTAACGGTAAACGCAGGAAATCGAGCCTCGGAAAGTCACCGTCGCTTCATATTCCCCGCTCTTCGCGCTGTCGAATCCCGAGATCATATCGGGCGTAATCGGGAAGGATCGGAAGGGCTTATCTTTATATGACAAGTCCAATATTCCACCTGTGGAAATAGCTTCGTTCGGCTCGTATTCCGTCTTCATACTGCCGACCCGTACCGAACATTCGGTTTCTTCCAACGAGACGACGAGGACGGTCGCGGGGATCGAACGATTTTTATAAGTGACCGTAACGTCCTTTTCGCCCCGCTCCTGTGTGTCGAACGGCGAAAGCATATAAGGCTTTACTTCGACGCGCGTTTTCTTCCCGGATCGCCGCGTAACGACGAGGAAAAGCCCGCCGTCATACTCTTCTCCCGCGAGGAGGACGGCGCCGCCTTCGGCGGTCACGCTCTTGATCGGGAGCGTCAAGCCGAGCGAAAGCCCCAGCGCCAAAACGACGAGAAAAGCGCAGATTATCGCGATCGCGACGATCTTTTGCTTCGCCGTCCAAGCGGCGAAGAACTCTTTGATTTTTATCAGCTTTTCCCGTATTTTCATTTCAGTCCGTTTTACTCTTTTGCTCCGATTTCTCAGCATTTTTCGTTAGTTTTCGCGCGCGCCGCGCGCCTTTTCCCGCTTCACATCAGGGGATCCTTCACTGCGTTCAGGATGACGCATTATTACCCAATTCGTCATGTTGAGCGAAGTCGAAACATCTCATTATTTCTTGCCGCTTCGCATTAGGGGATTCCTCGACGACGGCGCTTTTGCGCCTGCTCGGAATGACGCGCTTTTTTTCGTTCGTCATCCTGAGCCGCGAGAACATCGAGCGTGTCGAAGGATCTCATCCGCTTCCTCCATTTCGTCATCCTGAGCCGCCGTTAGGCGTGTCGAAGGATCTCATCCTATTCCCGTCCGCCCTGCGGCGGTAAACAGGTAATCGGCGATTTCTCCGCTCCGCTTCGCTTCGGTCGAAATGACATTGTAGTCGGAGTCTGCGCCGTCACTTTCTTTTTTTGTCATCCTGAGCCGCGAGAGTATCGAGCGAGCCGAAGGATCGCCTTGCACCGCTACCCGCGAAGCCCTGCTTAAACCTTTCCGCTTTCCTTCCGTAAGCGCCGCTATACGCGCTCGCGTACGGAATACGCGTACACCGCGCTCTTTCCCCCATACGCGATCGTTATCGCGTAATCGCCCGAATTTTCCGTCGAAAACTCGGGAGCCATATCCGCCGTTACGTTGACATGAGCCGACTCGCCCGACGCATACGACACCGAAAGGACGACGCCCGAAAGCGCGCTTCCCTTTTCGAACTCGGTCACCGAAGAACCGTCGATCTCGATCCGATCGACGACCGCTTCGCCGCCCGCTGCCGCAAAGGAAACGAGCGCATGGCAGGTTTTGCCCTTATAGGTGATCTCGACGCGTTCGACGCCGACTCTATCCACGGAGAACGGCGAAATTTCGACGCCCGCGGACGAAAGAGGAATATAGACGCGCCTGAGTCCGTAGCCGTATTCAAGCGTCAGAGGAGCCTTGGTAAGATCGGGATAGACGCCGACCGAAGAGCGGATCTCCTCGGCGTAGATCGCCGTGATCTCGGTTTTTTCGGAGACCGGATGCACCGCCACCGCAAAGGACTTTTCAAAGCCCTGATAGCGGAAAAGGACGGAGCTTTGCCCTTCTTCCGCAAAAGGCCCGCCGGAAAGCATCGAGGCTTCGAGCGGCAGGGTCTGCTCGGAATAACCGTAACCGAGCGTCAAAAGGACGCTTGCTCCCGCGATCGCTTCCGCGGTCAAAGAATCGCCCGCGAAAAGGACGGGATTGAAATCCAAAAGCAACGCATCCGTCGGTTTGTCTTTATCTTCCGCGGCGATCACGCGGATCGTTGCGGAGCAGGAAACGCCCTCGTAGGCGATCGTAATCGTCGTCTCGCCCGGCGCGGAAGAATCGAAGCCCGAGATCGCGGCGCTCGAAAGCGGAATCTCGCTCTCCAAGCGATAATTCCCGCCGTAATAGGCGATCAGCCCCGCTTGCGGGAATTCGGGCGAGCTCCCCGTCAAGACGATCGAGGGGAGATTATAGACGGCGATCGACGTTACGCGCGCGGCGTATGCGGCGGAAAGGACGTTTACGGTCGATTCGACGGTCTTCCCGAGCAGGCTGACCGTGATCGGGCGCGTCTCGTAATCTCCCGTTACGGGAGAAGAAGCGTCGAACGCGATCATCGACGATTCGAGCGGGACCGAAGCGGGTTCGAGGTATTTATAGCGGACGAAGACCATCATCCCCTCGACATCCGGTTCTTCTCCCGCAAGAATGGGCTTGAACGCGCCGCTGAGCTCGATCTCTTCGACGGCGTTTCGCTCTTCGGGATCATAGACCGTTACGGTAAAGAAGCATTCTTCTTCGCGGAAGACGACCTTTTGCCGCGTTTCGCCCACGGCGGACGTAATATACGTCAAGGTCAGCCTCGGATCGTTCAGCGGGATATTCTCCGTTTCACCGTCCTCATACGAGATCGCGAGGAAGCCGAATCCATCGAACGCGGAATCCTTCGGGACGGCTTCGGTAAACCCAACCGCCGTCGCTTGCGTTATGCTTCGCAGGACGACGTAAGAATAAGCGACGGTCTGACCCTGCGCGGTGATCTCCGCTTCGAACCGCCCGGCTTTCGAAGAATCGAACCCGACGACCTCCGCCGCGGTAACGGGGATATCCGCCGTCGTCCCGTCGTCATACGAGACCCGAATGACGCCGCCTTCGGGGAAGGCGCTCCGCTTTTCGATCTCGCGCGGAAGCAAATTCTCGACGAGGACCGCCGAGACCGATTTTTTGCCGACCGAATAATAGTAATCGCAAGAATAGGAAGAAAGCGAGACGCGGGCGCGGAAACTTCCGCCGAGAGCCGTCGAGAAATCGGAGACCATTTCCGCCGTAAGCGCGCGGAGAACGGTCCTGCCGCTCGCGTATTGGAATTTAACGTTCACGCCGCTCGTAAAAAGCGGTTCGCCGACGGAGTACTCCGACTTCGCGCCCACAAGCGAGACCGACGCGACGGAATCTTCTTTTACCGTCAGCTCGAAAGAATCGGACTCTCCCGCGTAGGTCACGCTGACGACCTGCGCCCCGAGCCGCATGGGATCGAAGCCGCCGAGCATCGAAGCCGTGATCGGGACGCCCGTTCGGGCGGCGCCGTTTATCATCGTCGCGCTGAGCGTCGCGCCTTCGGGGAAAGGTTGCCCCTTATAGACGACGCGCGGCAACGTTTCCTCATCCAAGGAGATCGCGGTCGCGACGAGCGGCCAAATGCGAAGACGCACTTTCGTTTTTTTCCCGGCGAAGGTGATCGTGATCATACAATCGCCTTGCTCGGAACTGTCGAACCCGGAAATCATATCCGCCGTAATCGGAGTTACGCCGAAATAATCGGTTTGGTACCCGACTTTCAAAGTCCCCGTCGGATCCAACTCGTCGCCGACGAAATACTCGGTCTTGAAATCATCCATAACGGAGAGATACAAAGGTCCGTCCGAAGAGCTTTTTTTACACGCGGAAAAAAGCACGCTCGAAATCAAAGCGAGCGCCGCGATCAAAAAAACAAACGTCGAAATTTTTATACTCTTCCGCATACGGTTTCCTTCGCTCAGCAAGCGCGCCAAGCACTATAAGACATTATAAAGAATAAGGTGGGGTTTTGTCAAGGCTCGGCGAAAGCCAAAAGCTACCAAACCGAATAGGTTCTCTTAATCAAAGTTGAGAAAGCATTAAAAATCGGAAAAGACGGGATAAAAGCGGCGAGCTTCGGGGTTTTCGCAAAAACGGAAAAAAGAGACGGATCAAGCCGCCTCCCGAAGGATCATTCGCCGAACCGCTTCGCAAGGCTTGCGGGATAGCGCTCGGGATAAAAATCGAAACGCGAGAGTCCTCTCTCCGCGCGTTTCCTCTCGACGGACGGAATGCGGGAAAGAAAGCTCGGGATCGTTATGACGAAAAGGAAGAGCGGGCCCCACGCCAAGGACGCGAGATAATGCCCGTAAGCCGCGCCGCGCGCCGCTTCGGGAGCGGAAACGCGATTCGAGATAAAGGCGAATTCGCCGAGGCGCAAGGTAAAATCGAAGGGATGATACAAGACGATCATACCGCGATATTCGGAAAAGGTCGAAAACGGGAAAAGGAGGACGGCGAAAAGAAGCCCGAGAGCCGTCGAAGGCAAGCACCAAACGACGCTCAGCAAAAGAAGCCCGAGTCCTTTGAAAAACCTCTGCGCTTTTCTCATTTTTCCTCCCCCGAGCGCTCGCGGGACTCCCCGCGCCGCGTTCCGTTTTATTCTATCACACCCCGCCCGATTATTCAAGCGAAAACGCGTCCCGTTTCTCTCGGAAAGATCGACGCGGGCTTGACGAATCCCACGAATTATTGTATGCTGAATCCATGAAAAAAATCGACCGAAAAAAAGTCCTGCTCTCCCTTGAAAGCCCTTTGGGAGAACCGCCCGCGAACGTTTGGGCGCGCTGCGGGAATTTCCCCGTCGAAATCGTCGCGAAGACGGGATCGACGAACGACGACTTGAAAGAAGCCGCGCGAAACGGCTCTGCGTGCCGCGCGCTGATCGCGGAAAAGCAGACGGCGGGAAAAGGCAGGCAGGAAAGAAGCTTTTTCAGCGAAGGCGGCGTCTATCTGAGCGCGATCCTTCCCCCGCTCGGCGAAGCCGCGCCTTTCGTCACGCATATCGCGGCGGTGGCGGTCGCGGAAGCTCTTCGCGCTTTGACGGGGAAAAACGCCGAGATAAAATGGGTAAACGACGTCTACATAGACGGGAAAAAAGTCTGCGGGATCTTATGCGAGAGCGTCGTTACGGAAAAAGGCAGAGCGTACGTCGCGGGGATCGGCGTCAACACGTCGGAGCCCAAAGGCGGGTTCCCCTCGGAGATCGCGGAAACGGCGGGCGCCGTTCCTTGCGACCGAAGCGCGCTCGCGGGCGAAATCCTGAAACGCCTTTTTTATCAACTTGTCTGTTTTGATCGGAAAAATCTGCAAAAATCCTACACGGAACTCTGCTTTTTACAGGGGAAAGAAGTCGTCGTCGTGCAAAACGAAAGCGAAAGACCCGCGACTGTCCTCGGACTGACGGAAGATCTCGGATTGACCGTCCGCTATTCGGACGGATCAAAAGAGGATCTCCGTTCGGGCGAAGTCCGCTTACGCCTCCGGCGCGCTGACCGTGATCTTTAATTTCGCATACGGAGGGAGCGCGGATTCCGCGATTTCGATCTCGATCTCGTAAATCCTTTCGCCGAAATCCAGCCGCGCATTCGCGTACTTCATTCCGGCGCTTTCTTCATAAAAGGTAACGTCCGCAGCGTTGAGCGCAATATAAGCGGAAACCAGATCGCTTTCCGTCATGTGCGTGATCGAGAAGCGATACGTCGTCGAATACGCCCCGACCGTCTCTTTCAAATCTTCGGGAAATCCCCCGAAATATCCGAGTAATTCTTCGAGAAAATCATTTTTCCCTTCAAAGGAAACGTAATGCGGGCAGTTTTGCAAATGACCGTTGCCGCTTTTCTTTTCGATCCCGCAGACTTCGCACCGCTCCGCGTTTTCCGAAGAAGGTCTCGCGACGACCGTTTCGTCTTCTTTCTTCGGCGCCTCGCCGTTCGGGTCGATCGGCTCTTTCCCCGCGCCTTCGTTCGCATTTTCGTTTGTCTTGTTTTCGTCCGAAAAACCAGGCGTTTCCGCATTTTCCGCGTTTGGATCGGTCGGAGGTTCGGAGGGCGCGTCTTCTTCTTTCGATCCCGTCTCGTTTTTCTCTTCCGTAGGGGTCGGTTGCGCTTCTTCGGGTGTTTCGGACGTTTCGGCGGGCGATTCTTCTTTCCCGATCGACTCCGATCCGTCGCCGCCGACCGCTCTTTCTTCCGACTCCAAAACGGAAGGTATCTCGCCGCGAAGAGAATTCCGCGCGACCTCACCGCAAGCGGCAAGCCCGAGAAGCAAAAATACAGCCGCTAGAACGGCGATCGCGAAACGGATTTTTCCTTTCATAACGATCTTATTCTACCGTTTTTCGACAAATTTCGCAACATCGCAAGCGATATTGATAAAAAAAAAGGATAGGGAATCTTTGAGACTCCCTATCCCGCTTTTCTTTTCGATTACAGCGCGCGGATGCTTTCGACCGGAGATTTCTTCGCCGCGAAGAAGACGGGAAGGAATGTCGCGAGAACGGAAATGAAGATCGAGACTCCGAAGATCAAAGCGACGTTGATCGGTCCGAAATTCAAAAGCTGCATCGAGACCGCATCGACCAGCGACCGATTCAGGAAGAAGCAGACGATAAACGATCCGACCGACGCGAGAATAAAGCAAATAAACGCGATGATGAACGCTTCCGCGTAGAAAATCTTGAAGACGTCCGATCCTCTTGCGCCGACCGCGCGCAGGATCCCGATATCTTTGCGCTTCGCGGAGATCGAAACCGCAATGAAGTTCAAAAGGAACAGCGCGGCGATCGCACCGACGACCAATCCGACGATCAGGAAAATTTTCTGCAACATTTTGATCATGGAAAGGAACATTTCGAGTTGCTCGTAGACTCTGCTCTCGACGCCGTACTTCACGTTGTCGCCCCCTTTCAGCGCAGAAGTGATCTGCGCTTGCGAATTATCCGTCGGAGAGAAAATCAGATTGTACTTCGCATCGTCCGGGCGAACGTAATCGGTTTTATACGACATACTCCAATGATAGCCGCCGTCTTGATTCATCGTGGCGTGCGCTTCCATCCAAGACTCGGAAATCGCATAATAAGCGCCGAGGTTTGCGACCGAAGAATCAAAGTAACCCGCGATTTCAAGCGTTCCCGAGGCGTTATACTTGTCGCGGAACCAAAGCGTTCGTACGAAAGAATCTACGTCGCACGCAAAAACTTTATCGATCTCATCGACGCTTTTCCCTTTTCCCGCGAGGAACGCGTCGACGGCCGCTTTGTACTCTCTGAATTCATCTTCTCCGCAACTCCGGTTTTTGAGGGAATCGATAACGTTCCACACGATATCGTTATCAAAGATGGATTCGTTAACGTTCCAATAGTATTCAACGATCAAGCCGTATACTGTTTGGAGATAATCCGTCTTGAAATCCGAAGAAACGACGGCTTCGATCGCAGCCCAATCCGCGGCGGTCGGCTCGATCGCGTTTTCCGACATATTCACATAATATTGAATTTTTTCGTAGGCAGCCGAGAAATTTTCCGTAGAATACCCGTTATTCCGAAGAATGGACGCGGCGTCGTACAAATATTTTCTGTACATAAGCTTTTGAAACCAAGTTTGAACGTATCCGACGTACGGCGCGGGATCGGTCGAATTCCAAAAAGCGTTCGTCAAATCGTCGTTGAAAAGCGCGCGCGCCTCCGGATCGAAAAGCGCATTATCTCGGCAGCGATTGAAATAGTTTGCGAGCGCGTTTTTCAACATCTCGCGATACGTTGAAAAATTCAGATATATTTTTCCGTCTTCGAAAGAGGGCTCCGCGATCACGGTTCCGTTCGGCGCATAAAAAACGATTTCGCTTTTATGATTGTTGCAAAAACGATCGGTAAAGATCGTTTCGCCTGCCCACTGTTCGAGGTCTTGATCGTTTCTTTCATTCGAAAATCGGATGCTTTTGAAATAGCGCCCGTCGAGGTTTCTCATATTACTGTTTTTCGGCATCCGATCCTTATAGGCGTCGTAAAAAGAAGCGCCGACGAAAATCACGGTATTGAAACTGTTTCTCAAATAATCTTCAAAAGAACGTTTCAAATTTTCTCGGTTTTCCTCGCTGATGGAATTCGGCGAGGTTTTCAAAACGTCGAACTTGAACGGAATCGATTCGACTGAGACGATGCCTTTGATCGTAAACTTGGAATCTTCGCCTCGGAAAACATCCCTGCCGCCCGACAAGCGGATGGTTTTCCCGATCAGATCGGAGACGGAATTCACGTTCGCGCCTTCGGTTTCCGCAAAGAGTTCGGCGAGATACTCGGGAAGCGCGATCTCGTTTTTCGCCGAAGGATATTCCCCGATCAGGCGATACCCGACGGAAGAAAGATACTCCGCGCCGCAATCGGAAAAACCGAGAGCCGTCGTAACGGAATAAAACGACCGATGGTCCGAACCGACGGAAACGGGAATATAGCTATCTCCCGAAACGAGATCCAAAGTATAGCCGGAACGCTCGTAATACGAGTAGTCCGAAAAGTCGAAAACGCCCGCGAATTTGAGCCCGTCTTTGCTCTTCGATCCGACTTCGGACGCGCCGAATAACGTCGTAACGTAGTCCGTGTCGCGATCCATGACTTCTTCATTCCCGGAAGAATCCATGCGAATTTGTTCACACATCACCTTATAGGATTTGCTCAGCGTGAGCATAGGATAATTCGCTTCTTTCAGCGCTTTGGAAATCGAATAGTTCGAATCGTACAGCATAAAGGTGGAAGCGACACCGAACATGACGAACGCCGCGACCGATAAAAGGATCGTAAAGATCAAGCGGATCGGCTTGCTTTTGAGACCGCTCGCGCCCATCTTGATCGCGTGCCCCATCGGCAGGCGCGACTTGATAAACTTCGTCTCTTTTCCGTTATACGCTTTCGTTTCTACGGCGTCGGTCTGCTTAAAGGATTCTTTCGAGCCGTCGTCATTGATCTTGCAGGCGCGCTTTACGTCTTTGAGCTCGCGCTCCCCTGCCGCGATGATCGCTTCGCCGCCTTTCTTTTTCAAAACTTCCGCGATCTTTTTAATATCCGCATCCGTGATCGCCGCGCCGTCCTTGACACGGATCGTGTCGTCCATAACGACGACGTTCTCGTCGGAATTTTCGGGTTCGATATAGGTTTTGCTGACGTCCGAAAGGATCTTTCCGTCTTTCAGTTCGATGATCCTGTCGCCGTAAAACTCCGCGAACTCCCGATCGTGAGAAACGACGATGACGAGTTTGGTTTCGGACAGCTTCTTCAAAGTGTCCAAGACCTGCTTTCCCGTGTTGGAATCGAGCGCGCCCGTCGGTTCGTCCGCCATAATGATCTCGGGCTGTTTGATAAGAGCGCGCGCGATCGCGACCCTCTGCTTCTGACCGCCGGACAAGGTGTTCGGTTTTCTCTTCCCGTACCCCTTCAAATCCACCTGCTCCAAAAGATCGGCGACCGCCTTTTTATCGTTCGGTTTGTTTTGAAGTTGCAGAGCGAGCGCGATATTCTGCTCGATCGTAAACTCGTTCAAAATGTTGTACTCTTGGAAGACGAATCCGATAAAGGTATTCCGATAGCTGTCGAAATCCGCTCCGGAGAATTCCTTACTGCTTCGCCCTTTCACGAGGATCTCGCCGCCGTCCGGCTTATCCAAGCCGCCCGCGACGTTCAAAAGCGTCGATTTACCCGAACCGCTCTTACCGAGCAAAAAGACCATTCCTTTTTCGGGGAACGTTACGGAAACGTCGTCGAGCGCGCGCACTTCGACGCCGCCCTTTCCTGCGTAGACTTTGGTCAGGTTTTTAACCTCTAACATATTTATTCTCCCTTTTTGTAATACTTTAATTATATATGATTCTATTCCTTATATCAATAGGAAAAATAAAAAAAAGGGAAGAACCCTTCCCCTTTTCGTTACTTTCTGCGTTTTCTCTGCGCTTCTTCCAGGCGCTTTTTGCTCGCGATATACTCCTCGACGGCTTTTCTTTTGATCTCGTCCTCTCTCTGCTTGATGAGTTCTTCGGGAGTGAGCTGCTCTTTCTTCAATTCCGCGTCGTCCTTCATCTTGCAAGCGCGCACGAAATTGATGATTTGGATGACGAGCAAGCAAAAGAGCGGGACGAAGACGATCAATCCGAAGCCGAGCTTACTGCGGAACGCATTGTAGACGAAGGTCATGACGACGGACGTCCGAACGTACTTCCCGATGACGTCGGTATACTCGATCGGTTTATCCGCGATCCCGTAATTCGCGTCGCCGCAGGTCGTCAGTTTCCCGTCCTCGACGCCTTCGCTTATGATCCTATGCGTAACGATCTTGCCCGAGAGCTCGCCTTTCCCGACGAAGGTAACGATATCTCCCTTTTTGAGTTCGTTTTCGGAACCCACTTTTTTAACGATAATGACGTCGCCGACGTCCAAAGTCGGGCGCATGGATCCCGAAATAACGGTATAGACCCCGTAACCGAAGAGATTCGGACGCTTCGCCGTCTTCACCTGAATGAGCGTAAAGATCACGAACCCGAGCAAAAGAAGCAGAAACACCGTTACGACGGTGCTTACGATCTTTTGGGCGACGGACGGCTTTTTTCCGTTCGTTTCTTGTTTTTTAACGCTTTCTTTTTCTTTCATAGTCGCGTAAAGAGACGGCGAACCGTCTCTTCTCAATGCTTATTTCTTTTTATCTTTCTTTTTGTCTTTCTCTTTTTTATCCCCGATCACGTCGTGAACGTTCTGCGGCGTTATGGAAAGAGGCGTGTAAGAACGCGGGATAAACGTGCGGGCGCGGCCGCCGTCCGAGGGATTCGGAGTGACTTCCGAGATCTTCGGCTCTTCTCTCTCGATCGAGTTTTCTTCAAACGAACGCGCATCTTCGGAAGGCGACGTCGGCGCAAACGGTTTCGGCGCCAAAATATCCTTCGCGGACGGCGTGTAGGGGTTGGGCGCGGCGGGCTTCTTCGATTTGGGCGAGGTCGGAGCGAAGCTGGTGGCGCCTTGCGCCTTGTTCTCCTCTTCGAGTCTCTTCAACTTCTCTTTGAATTCCGCCTTCTCTTGCGCTTTCTTCGCCTTTTCCTCTTCCTTCTTCGCTCTCGCTTCTTCTTTCTTTCTGAGCTTGAAGGCTTTTCTCTCCTCTTTCGAAGTCGCGACGTTCTCGCGATCTTCCTCGGGGGTCAGCTTCATCGCGGACACGTCCTTGTTGATGAGCTTCTCGTCCACGTTCAATTCGTCGATAAAGCTCCAATCGTCCTCCGCGGTCGGGAGCTCTTCTTCCTCTTCTTCTTGGGGCGCTTCTTCGGGTTCGGGCTCGGGCTCTTCCTCGGGAACGAAGTCGAAGACGACCTCTTCCGCGTTCTGACCGAGCTCCGTATAGCCGATATCGCCGACTTCGGGCGTAGGCGCGACCGCCTCTTCCTTCTCTTTTTCAAGCTCTTCCGGCGTAAGTTTATCGTTCAGAATCTCGTTGATCTGTTCCTTTCCGTAGGTCAGGACGTTGACGTCTTCCGCCTCCATCGCGTCGGCGCGCTCTTCTTCGGTCGCGGTCACGCTGTCGAAGTTAATGAGCTGCGCAAGCTCTTCCATATCGATAATCGCCTGCTTTTGCTGGGCTTCCATATCGGCGTAGTGCGTGCTGATGAGCTCCTGCATCGTGTGCTCTTGCTCGCGGCGCATTTCCTCGATCCTGCGGATCTCTTTTTTACGAAGCAATAACAGCGCTTCGCCTTCGATCGGAGCGATATAGGTCATCGTCTTTTCGCGTTCGAGCTGCTCGGCGAGAAGTTGCTTTTCGGTCGCCATACGCTCTTCTTCCGAGCGTTGGATCGCAAGCAGTCTTTCCTTTTCCGCGGCGAGGCGCTTCTCCATTTCCGCTTCTTCTTTGCAGAGGCGCAAACGCATGAGTCTTTCTTCCGCGCGAACGATGCGATCGTGCATCTCTTTCTTTTCGCGTTTGATGCGCTCTTGTTCTTCCTTCTGCGCGAGCTTCATCGCCTTTTCCGCTTCTTTCTCCGCGCGGATACGCTCTCTTTCTTCGGCTTTGCGGCGTTTTTCTGCGTCCTTCGCGTCCTTCTCCGCCTGCCTGAGCGCTTCGAGTTTAAGCTCGGCTTCCTCTTTGAGCTGTTGCTTCAACAAGGCTTTTTGCCGCGCGCTGTCTTCCTTGGCGGTGTTGATCTTATACTGGCGAATGACGCGATCCAAAGCCGCGTTCATCTTGCGAACGTCGTCCATTGGGACTTCGCGCTCGCCCGGAACCGTCGTGTACAAACGGCGGATCTCGTGAAGATCCATATGGAGCTGCGGGAAATCGTCCGGGACGAAATCGTCGATATTCTTGGTCAGGTATTCGTTCTCGACGTTCTTTTCTTTTTCGAGATCTTTCTCTTCCACGAGCCCGCCTTCGGCTTTCGCCGCCATCGACTCGATGATAAGAGTGTTCAAATAAATAAGGTCGCGATACTTTTCGGAAACGGAAGGCGAAAGATCGCGCGTCTCCGTAACCGTTTCGACTTCGAAACCGATCTTGTTATACGATTCGATGAACTGCCAAAGGACCAGAGCTTTTTTGAAGTTCGGGTCTTTCAAGATGACGTTCGTACGGGTGATCGGCGGGCGGACCAGCGCGCAACTGACCATTTCCTTCGCGAACGGGCTCGCAAGGAAGCTCGAAACGATGCTGTTGATCCTTTCCACGCGTTGAACCAACGTTCGGTTGTCGTCCGCGCCCATTAAGTTTTCCACCGGCATATTCGCGGTGGTGGACATTGTGTAGCTGATCGAATTATCATTTTTCAGTCCGAAATCGGAAGTAACGTTGACGACGATCTGGTCGCTGTTCGCGTTCGCCTGCTTGATCAAATTAAAGCGGCGGGTAATGAAATCCTTCGTCTTCAAAAGGAGGGTATAGATAAAACGGTTCTCGTAAATCTCGTACGACTCTTCTTTCGACGTGTTCAGGATTTTACTCGGAATGACCATTCCGTCTTTGGTAACGGAAGAAATGTAGTTCGTGTGCTGCGCAAGGTGCTTGACGGACTCGACGGAAATACTCCTCGCGAGAGAGATATCGACGATATCTTCTTCGACGACGATGAACTTACGCGGGTTACGAACGATCGTGTCGAGCGCGACGATACAATCTTCGAGGGTGTCGATCCAACTCTCGTCGAAGATCTGCTTTTGGAAGCGCTGCGACACTTGAAAACTATTCTTACCCTGCGCGATATAATCCGAATAATCGGAATAAAAGTCCTCCTGTTTGAGGAGCGTACTCAGGTAATATAGATATTCTTCGTACCTTTTCTTGTCTGCCATTCCCTATCTTTCCCTTACCGTTAGAAGAGTTTCTTCAACCTTTCGAGGTATTCCTTACATTCGGTCATGTTTTCCTCTCCGAAGTGATCGGAAAGGTATTGGATATAGTCGTCAACCTCGTCGCGGATGTAGGCAAGGTTCAAGGATTCGAATTTACGAAGGATCTTGTTACAGAGGACGTAGTCCAAGCCGTCGATCTCCGTTCCGCCGCAAGCGACGTACACGGGGACGAATTCTCTTAATTGCTTAACGATACGGTTACCGAACGCCAAGCGGAAATGCTCGATAACGTAATCATCCATCTCTTCGAATTTTCTCAGGTTCTCTTCGCTGACCTTATGCTCTTCCTGCGCTTTTGCAAACAGGGATTCGAGATACTTATAAGACAGCGGCATCATATTCGTCAAAGGCGCGTCGAAAGGCTTCGCCTTGCTGTTGATGTTGATCGGCATACCACGGTCGTAAACCTTATCGGAGATCGCGAACGTCGAGTCATCGTTGTTCGCCGTTCCGACGAACCACATGTTTTCCGGCAAACGGAAACGACCTTTTTCAACGTGCTTCGGGTCGGAAGGCCAACCGCTCGGAACGAGGTCGACGATCCATTGATCACGCGACGGCATTTCGAGAATGGACAACATTTCCGCGAAGTAGTACTCGACACGCGCGATGTTCATTTCGTCGAGGACGGTCAGATACATATCTTCGTTATAGGTCGCGTCGTACATCGCTTTCAGCGTTTCCGTTTCGTTGAACCTCTTGGTAAATTCGTTGAAGTATCCGAAGATTTCGGTTCTATCACGCCAAGACGGCTGAACGGAAGCGATCGTCGTCGGGTTGTCGATAAAGTGACCGATACATTCGGGAAGTGAGGTTTTACCGGTACCGGATATACCTTGCAGGATGATGAGCCTCGTCGTTGCAAGACTTGCGAAGAACAATCGAATGATCTTGGGTTCGTAATAAAGCTTACGCCACGGTCTGTCGGGGTTATTCGCCGCGTAATTTCGGAAGGTGTCGCAAAGCTCCGAAAGCGTAAAATCCTTTCGGAATTCGGTATGACGCTGCGAGCCTTCTTCCGCGTATTGGTTATCGACTTCCGTCAGCTTGTAGAAACGGCTCTCGCCTTCCTTTTTCGCGCTGGACGTGTCTTCGCCTTCGTTTCCTTCCAAAACGTCGTAGCCTTGATAGCCGATCTTCAAACCGAGGATGCGGTCTTTTTCTTTCGTCAATTTAACGATCTGACCTTTTAAGTTTCCGATCTCGTCCACGAGGTCTTGATTCAAAACCCTCGAACCGAAGAGTCTTTTGAAGAAACGGACGAGGAAGTAAGCGCCGACGACGACGATCGCAAGAAGAGCGAGAACGACGAGGATAATGATCACCCAAGCGCCGATCCATTGCCCGGTACTCATCTGCTTCATCGCTTGGAATTTTTCTACGACCGCAATATAGCTGTCTATCGCGAACAATTGACGGAACGCGCCGAAGAAACCGCCGTACCAATTAAAACCGGAAATACCGTGCGGTTGCGTATAGAAAAAGCCAAGAAATCCAAAGAAGAATACTTGCAAAAATTCTTTTATAAAATCAGTAAACATAGGCTTTACCCTTCCTTTCCCATTTTCGCTCGGGCGCGACGAACGCGCCTTCGCTCTTTCGTTTCACGCGCCGAAACTTACGCTTTTGTCTCTTCTCCTTTTTGATCGGAAGCGCCGCCATCTCCCGCAGCGGGGCTGAGCCCCTGACTCTTCAAATACTCTTCGATCGCCTTGCGCTTGATCGCTTCTTCGTCGATCGATGCGAGAGCCGCCTGCTTCGCGCTTTCCGCCGCCGCCGCTTTCGCCTTCTTCATCTTGTTTTCGACGACGATCTGCGCGACCAAATAAATATTATAGATCAGCAACAATCCGAGAGGAATGATGATGACGTAGATGAAATGGTATCCGTCGCGGATCCAAGTCAACGCCGAACCGAGTCCGTTGATATGGAACGCATAAACGGCGAGGATATCGCCCGCGAGCTTATCCGCTTCGTCCGGGAGCGGGTTGGCGTCGCCCTGCGTCCTGTACTTCTTGACGCCGTCGACGTCTTTGACTTCGATAATTCTGTGCGTTACGAGAATGACTTGACGGCTGTTGTCTTCAAGCATCTTGAACGTCACGATGTCGCCGACTTTCAGATCGTTCCCGCCTTTTTTCGGGCTCGTCGCGAAAACGAGCGCGCCTTCGGGGAAACTGTCCTTTTTATCCCCGTCCATTGATCCCGTCAAAACGGGAAGTAACTTCAACCCGACGGGAGAGACCTTGTCGCCCGATTGCGGGTTCAGCATAACGACCAAACAAATGACGATCGCGAGGACGACGAAAGCGATCTGCACGGCGAGAACAACCGCGTTCGCGATCCTTTTGCCTTTGCTCATCGGTTTCTTTTCCCTTTCGTCGATTTTTTTCGCCGCAGATTCGACTGCGGGAGCCGCCTCGACCGTTTCCGCATTTTCTTCGACCGCTTCGGTGACGGGCGTCGCCGCGGTTTCTTCCGTTTCGGTTTCGTTACTCAATTTCTTGTCTTTTTCCATTTCAGTTTGTTCTCCTCTTAGCTTTGGGTGACGAATTCGACCGCAAGTTTGACTTGCCCGCCGAGAATACCTCTTTCGCTGTCTACCGTGCTGGACGCGTCGCCGATACACTGCGGATCCTCGCCTTCCAGCCAAATAATGATCGTGTACTTAATGATCTCGCCGGGGTTTAAGGGGAAGAGTTCGCTGTTCAGGACGTAGCCGCCGCCTTGGAAAGGCTTCGCAAGCCAGACGCCGTCTTCCGCGATCGTTCCTTCCTCAAACGTGAATCCGTTGAAAACGTCGATCGTCTGCGGTTTGTAATTCTTCCCGGGGACGACTTCTTCCGGAATCACGTTTCCTCCTTCGTCGAGAAGGTTTTTGCCTCTTTGATCGGTCTGCGGCGCGGAGTAGACCGAGATCGTTCCGTAGTTCTCGTCCGTCAGATCGGAATCCTTGATGACGAGGACGCGGATCGCTTTATCCATATTCCGCATCGCGCGTTCGATCGAGATCATTTCCCGATAGCCGACCGCGCCGGTTCCGCTGTTTTTCAAATAGAACGACGTCGCGATAAAGAAATCCTGCGTGCCTTCGCCCTTGTAGGGACCGTTCGACTCGTAAATATCTTTAATCTTTCCGTCGATATAGTTGCACAAAGTACTGTTGTCCATATTCTTCGGCGCGGCGACGTCCAAAACGCTGGTCGGGTTCGTAAACTCGAAGTCCTTGGAAAGAGAGAGCCACGAAGTACCCGTCTGCGAAACGGTAACGCGGAAGTTGTTGTTATCCACGAAACGCATAATCGCGTACGTTATGCCCGCGAGAAGGGTGACGATAAGCAAGAAGAGCAGAAGAATGATAATGACCGCTCTTCTGCGCGCTTGCCGACGGACGCGTTTGTTTTTGATAACGTACTCGTTCTCCGCCGCCAATTGCTCCTGAATCAGTTGATCGGGAGTTTTTTCAACGTCACTCTTTGTTTTCGCCATTGTTCTTTACCTTAGGCACCGGCTTTATGTTCGTCAGCGCCAAATTGATAATTCTCATCGGGCGCGCGACCGCATCGCCCTGTATGACCTTTACGCCGTGATCGAGAAGGATCCTCGCCTCCTCTTTATGCTCGCAGTTGATGGACGTCGTTACGATATTCTGAACGTCCGCATACCCCGTTATCATATCGAGGTGAGAAAGCCGCTTGGAGCTGTCGCCGCTGTAATAGCGGGCGTCCAAACGGAGATAATCGAATTCGTACTCGGTCAAGACGCGCATACTCGCGCTTTCCGCGTTGTCGATCATAATGAGCGCGCCTTGCGTTTTCAAAGTGTTGATCGCGCTGATGCCGACGTAGCCGACCGCTTCGAGCATCGCGCAGTCGAACGCGAGAATCAGGTTCTTATGCTCGGTCTGCATTTTGTCGACGAGCTTCGTCAAGGTTTCCTGTTTCAGCAAAAGACGGCAACTGATCTTGACCGCGAAACGAATATCCGGGTTCTCGTTGCAATCCTTTACGACGTTGTCGAGCGCGATATAATTCAATTCCTCGATACGGGAGCTGCCCTCCGCGATCGCGAAATACTCCTGCGGGATCATCTTGCCGAGGAATTTATCGTTCAGGACCTGATACACGTTCAGATACTGGACGACGCCTTCCTCATTGATCGCCGCGTCGTAAAAGAAGACGATCGGAGTCGCGAGCGCCACGCCCGCATTCAGGGTCTTGGCTTTGCTTCTTTGCAGTTCGAGAAGGTCGCGCGCGGTGAGACCGTCGTCCGGCTTATACCCCTTCGGGACGCCCCAAGCGTCCGTCGCGCCCATCTGCTCGCGAAGATGCTCGGTCAATTCGCCGTAAACGTCGGCGTACTCTTCCCCTTCGCGTTTTACGAACGGTTTATCCTCTTCGCCTTTGAAGACGGCGTTTTTGATATACGGGTATTTCTCCGCGAACGGAACGTACGCATAGCGCTTGTTGCGTTCGAGCCCGTTTTCCTTCATCAACTCCGTGATGAGTTTGACGGCTGCGTCGCGCTCCTTTTCGTTCTCGATCTTCAAAAGGAGCTTCGTGCCTTCGTAACCGATCTGATCCGAAGCGTCCTTATGCTTATACTTCCGCGTCGGATATTTTTTCGGATCGAGCGCAAGATAGAGCCTGACGATCTCCGCGACGATCGTAATACGCGCGATCAGCTTTTTGCCCGACTTGAAATTGTCGTTCTTGACCGTCATTTCGGATTTGACCGTCTTGTAGGACAAAAGCTCGTTTTTGATCTTGCTGTATAAGATCTTGATCGTGTTCGGGCACTGGTGGATCTTGTTTTCGAGCGTCAGAGGAAGGACGCTTAACGGCTGCGCTTCTTCTTGGACGATTTGGATCTCCTGCTCCGGCTCTTCGGAAAGACCCGCGGCTTTTCTTTCTTCCGCGCGCTTTTCCTTGATGAGGTTTTGCTCGTCCTTCTCTTCGAGAGAAAGATATTTGCCTTTCGTGTCCAGAACCGCGTCGCTTCTTCTCGGGAAGTTCGGGAGATAATCCACCGTTTCCGGATTTTCAAGGCGGCTTATATTGAATTTGCCCATCATCAGGGCGAGAAGCTCGATCACGATCGCGAATTCGTCGTCGTTACGGACGCGAAGCAACATTCTCGCGTCGTCGAAATCGACTTCGGAACGATCCGCCTGCTTATAGCGATCCACGTCGAATTCCACGGGATCGAGCGCGAAATAGATGCGGGTGAAACCGGCGACGGACAAACGCGCCAAAACCTGCTTCCCGCGACGGAAAACCTCGGTCGCCGTCTGCATTTCCGCCTTGACGCCATCATACGCCAAGATCTCGTTTTTGAGCTTGTTGTAATACCTGCGCTCGCGCGTGTCGGCGAGGGCGAGTTTATTTTCGAGGCTGCGCTTCAAAACGGCTTTGCCGTCTTCGTTCAAAAGCTCGCCTCGCTCGTTATACTTCGGCTCCGCTTTCTTCGCCTCTTCCTTTTCCTGCTCTTGCTTTTCGAGGTACTCCGTTCCATCTTCGGCTAAGGTCTCGGCGTTATCCGCGATCTGATCCAAGAGCTCTTGCCTTTCTTCGAAGTTGCCGCCGTAGACGAAGTCGTCCATCGCGCCTTCCGCCATGAAGGCTTGCATATAGTCGTCGTCCATAACGAAGGCCTCGCCTTCACCGTTTCCTTCCGCGGGAGTCGAAGACGTTTCCTGCGACGCCTCGTTCGACGATTCCGCAGACTCGGACTCAGTCGGTTCTTCCTGCGCGCTCATCGCGGGCGCGACGGCAAAAACGACGTCCGAAGGCTCGGCGGACATAATCCCGTCGTCCATCGCCTGCACTTCGGCGAGAAGCGCGGCTTCTTCTTCGGGATCGAGCGGCGCATCCTGCGACGTCGCGGATTCTTCCGCGGCTTCGGATCCGTCAACCGAACTTTCCGCTTCTTCGGGAGCGGGCTCTTCCGTCTCGGTTTGCGGCTCGGTGGGACTTTCCGGCGCCGTCTCTTCGGCGGAGGCTTCGGATCCGAGATCTTCCGATGCGGGATCGGGGTTCTCGGTCGGTTCCGTTTCTTCTTCGGGGACGAAGGGCGTTACGGCAGTCGCGTCTTCACTGACGGGACGAAAAGAATTCGCCCGCTTGGGCGCTTCCGTTTCTTCGGTTAACGCTTTTTGATTCTCGGCGTCGAATTCTTCTCCGTACAAAACGGAGGAATCCTCTTTACGCTTCTTCTTATCAGTCCGCCATTTGAATGCCAAAGCAACCTCCCGACCAGTGTCAACAACCCAAAAGAATCGCAAAACACCGATTACTTATCGGAGATGCGCTCTTTCGTTTATTTTTATTCGCTTCGAGATCGGGAAATTCTACTCACTTTTCATTGAAAACCGCGCAAATATTCGCATTTTTCAAAATTTGAAGCAAGGCATACCCTCTCCCGTTTAATCATTATACCATACATTCCTTTTCGATACGGAATTATTAAGAATTCTTAATGTTGCTAATTCCTGTAAAAATCCAGCTTTTTCGGGACATTTCGACTTATGTTAGAGCAAATTTACAAGAATGTATAAATGCGGTTACAAAATGACGGAAAAACTCACCCCTATTGAATTTTCTTCTTTTATTTGGTATAATATTTTTCACAAAGGAGGTACGTTTATGGACAATCCCATCGGAGAAAAAGAAGCGCTCGCCGCCGAAGCGGAAACGAAAAACGCGGAAGTTGTCGCAGATCCGATCGAAGAGCCGACCCCGCAAAATCTTCTTTCCGAAAACGCGCTTTGCGCCGTTAAAAAGGGACCGAAAAAAGCAAGTTACGTCTTTTTCGTGCTTGCCGTTTTGACCTTTATTCCGTTCATTTTTCTGACGATGCCGTTCTTGGGCGCCTTCTTTGACAGCTCGCCCGAGGACCTCGGCGAAGCGCTCGGAAAAGTCTTCGGGCTGCTCTTCGTGATCATCTTTATGGCCATCACGGGGATCCCGAATTTCATCTTTTCTTTGCTCTCCACGATCTTTTTCGGGACGGCGATCGGAAAGACGGATCCCAAGCGCAAGGTGAAAACCATCGTCTTTTTCGCGATCTCGCTCGCGCTTTTGATCGCCGTCGTTACGATCGCGCTGATCAGTTTCATCGTCATAAAAAGGAACTGAACCGGTCGATCCTTCCAAACACAGCATAAAAAAATCGCTCGCAATATGCGAGCGATTTTTCTTTGTTAAACGTTTTCCGATCAAAGCATCTCGATGATCGCCATTTCCGCGGCGTCGCCTTTTCTTTGACCGAGCCTAAGGATGCGGGTATATCCGCCGCCTTGGGTCTGTTTGTCGTTGCGCTCTTTATACTTCGGAGCGTACTCGTTGAAGATCTTCTCGATCAAAGGATGATTGATGTCCTTCGTCCTCGCAGCGTACTTGCTCTTGCTCTCTTTCTCGCCCTTCTTCTCTTGAATATCGTAAAGCTCAGCCATCAAACGACGCCTTGCCGCGAGCTTTTTCGGACCGTCGTTCGTAAATTTGACGGACACTTTCTCGTCTTTGAGGTTGACTTTTTCTTTGACAACTTCAACGGTGTCTTGATAGGTGTTGATAGCGAGAGTGAGAAGTTTTTCAGCCATACGACTTACCTCTTTGGCGCGGTCGAAGGTGATCTCGATCTTTCCGTACCACAAAAGGTCGGAAACTTCGTTCTTCAACATCGCCATACGTTGGTCTGTCGGTCTTCCTAATTTTCTTTGATTCATATCAAGCCTCCCAATTATTCCTCGTTACTGCGGAGAGAAAGCCCCAATTCCGCAAGTTTGAATTTGACTTCTTCCAGCGATTTTTGTCCCAAGTTACGCACTTTGAGCATATCCCCTTCCGACTTCTCGACGAGATCGCCGACAGTGTGGATACCCGCTCTCTTCAAGCAGTTGTAAGAACGGACGGAGAGATCGAGCTCTTCGATCGTCTTTTCAAGGTGCGTATCGCGGGGATCGGGCTCGTCCGGTTCGAGGATCGGACCCATCTCTTCCACGCTCTCGCAAAGATTGATGAAGAGTTTCGCGTGATCGTCGAGGATCTTCGCCGCGAGAGACAGAGTTTCCTTCGCGGGAGTCGTCCCATTCGTCTTGACGTTCAAAACGAGCCTGTCGTAGTTGATATCTTGACCCACACGAGCGTCCTCAACGGTGTAACTCGCCGAAAGAACGGGGGTAAAGATGCTGTCCACGGGGATGTAGCCGATCGGTGCGGAAGCGTCTTTGTTCTTATCCGCGCCGACGTAACCTCTGCCGCTCATAACGGTGATCTCCATATCGAGCTCGCCGCCTTCGTTGATCGTGCAGATGTGGTGATCTTGGTTCACCACGGAAACCGCCATGCCGCAATCGATATCCTTACCGAGGACGGGACCGGGCTTGTTGGTTTTGATCGTAACGACGACTTTTTGATTGTCTTCGAGAGCGGTGTTCGCCTTGAAAGCCAAACCTTTGATGTTAAGGATGATATCCACGACGTCCTCAACGATATTGGGGATCGTGGAAAATTCGTGCATAACGCCGGCAATTTTGATGCCGACCGCCGCGACGCCCGGAAGATCGGATAACAGCATCCTGCGAAGAGCGTTTCCGAGAGTGGTGCCGAGACCTTTTTCAAGCGGCTCCACGGTAACGACCGCGATCGACCCGTCTTGATTCTCCGATGCGTTGATTTGCGGTGTTTTGATTTTTATCATAATATTCCTCCTTTATTACTTGGAGTACAACTCGACGATCATGTGCTCCTTGATTCTGAGGTCGATATCCTCGCGCTTCGGCATTTGCAGGACTTTACCGGTAAGGGTGGTCTTGTCAAATTCGAGCCACTGGGGAAGAGCGGACTTCGCGCCCACTTCTTTGACCGCCTCGAATAATTTCTTGCCCTGCTTATTCTCTTTCACGGCGATAACGTCGCCCGGAGAGACCAAATAAGAAGGAATATTAACGTTTTTGCCGTTCACGGAAATGTGGCCGTGATTGACGATTTGTCTGGCTTGCGCTCTGCTGCCGCCGATTCCGAGACGGAAGACGACGTTGTCCAGTCTGCGCTCGATGAGGATAAGCATGTTTTCACCCGTGATACCCTTCATGCGCTCCGCTTTCTCGTGGTACATACGGAATTGCTTTTCCATAATGCCGTACGCTCTCTTGGTCTTCTGCTTTTCGCGAAGCTGCAAAGCGTAAGCGGACACTTTTCTTCTGCCGGTTTTGACGGGACCCGGGGGATTGATGCGCCCTTTCTCCAAGGGGCAAAGCTTCCTGCCTTGCGTTCCGTCGCTGCTGATATTATAACATCTGTCGCCTTTGAGGTATAATTTTTCACCCTCTCTTCTGCACAAGCGACAATCGGGACCTGTGTACTTAGCCATATCTTTTCTACCTCCTATAACCTTCTGCGCTTAGGCGGACGGCATCCGTTGTGCGGAATGGGCGAAACGTCTTGAATCGAAGTAACCGCGATCTCCGCGTTTTGAAGCGCGCGAATTGCGGATTCTCTGCCCTGACCGGGGCCTTTTACGAAGACGTCGACGCTCTTCAAGCCGTGCTCTTTCGCCGCTCTCGCCGCGTCTTCCATAACCATTTGCGCCGCATACGGCGTGCTCTTCTTCGAACCGCGAAGACCGAGCTTACCCGCGCTGGACGCGCTGATCGCGTTGCCTTGGATATCGGTTATGGTAATGATCGTGTTGTTAAAGGAACATTGGATATGCGCCTGTCCCCTGTCAACGCGCGTAATGTCCTTACGCTTTTTGGTTGCACTTTTCTTTACTGCCATTGTTGCGTCCTCCCTTATTTCTTAGAACGGCCGACGGTACGTCTCGGGCCTTTGCGGGTACGAGCGTTCCTCTTGCTGCTTTGTCCTCTTACGGGCAAACCCTTTCTATGACGGACGCCGCGGTAGCAACCGATTTCGCGAAGTCTTTTGATATTCATATCGATTTCACGTTTGAGATCGCCTTCCACGCGCAAATTCTTTTCGATGTACTCTCTGAGTACGGCAACGTCGCTCTCTGCCAAATCTTTTACCCTTATGTCGGGACTGATTCCCGTCTCTGCCAAAATTTTGCGCGAAGTGGCAAGACCTATACCGAAAATATACGTCAAACCGATTTCGAGCCTTTTTTCTCTTGGCAAATCTACACCGGATATACGAGCCATTAAAATACCTCCATTTAATCTTTGATGTTTATCTTGTTACCCGACCGAGAGGACGAAATGTGATTTGGAATGAATTCGTCCAGCCGCTCCCCGACCGAATAAAGGATTTACTTAACCTTGAACCTGCTTGTGGCTCTTGCTCTTGGAGCAAATAACCATAACCTTTCCGTGACGCCTAATGATCTTGCATTTGTCGCACATGGGTTTAACCGACGGTCTAACTTTCATACTATCCTCCCTGTTAGTTCTTATCTCTCCAAACGATGCGACCCTTGGTCAGATCGTAGGGACTGATTTCGACTTTTACCGAATCGCCTTCGATGATCTTGATGCTTTTGATCCGCATCTTTCCCGACGGATAGGCGATGATCTGCGCGCCGCTCTTTTCAAGTTCTACTCTGTAAGATTGATACGGCAACACCTCAATTACTTTGCCTTGGACCTCAATAACGTCTTCCTTTGACAAAATGACCTCCTTATTTGCCCGAGTACAGCCTCAGCGCGCTCTTGATCTCGCTGTCGAACACTTGTTTTTCCGACAACAATTTTTCCTGTATCGTATCGTTAACTTCGCCGATCGGTTCGAGATGCTTGACGTTCTTTCGTTTGGGAGCCGACAGGGATTTTTCGCTTCCGTTCGCGACGTAGGCGTATCCTTTATCGTCTAACCTTACTATTATATAACACTTTCCGCGATCTCGTCCAGCCTTTGAATAAACAATACTGCCGACGAAAACTTCTTTTTGCATATTTTTTTCCTTAAAGCGTCAGAATCTCGACGCCGTCTTCCCAAATCACCACGGTATTCTCGTAATGCGCGGAAGGCGAGCGGTCTTTCGTCCTGACCGTCCAGCCGTCGCGTTCGGTATAGACGTCGAACCTTCCGAGGTTGATCATCGGCTCGACCGCCAGCGTAAGTCCGCTGTGCAATCGAAGCCCGCGACCTTTCACCCCATAGTTGGGAACGGAAGGATCTTCGTGCATTTCGCGCCCGATCCCGTGCCCGGTGAGCGCTCGAACGACGGAGTAACCTCTGCTTTCAACGTACTCCTGAATCGCGCCGGAAATATCTCCGAGGCGAGAGGACGCGTTGATCCCTTCGATCCCTTTGAAAAAGGCTTTTTCGGCGGTTTCCACGAGATCTCTTTTCTCGCGACTGACCTTTCCGATCATAAACGTCCGCGCGCCGTCGCCGTGATATCCGTCGATATACGCGCACAGGTCGACGCCGACGATCTGACCTTCTTCGATATACGTCTTTTTCGAGGGGATCCCGTGCACGACGACGTCGTCGACCGACACGCACGCACTGGCGGGATAACCTTCATAACCGAGGCAGGAAGGGATCGCTCCCTGACTCTCGATGTACTCTTTGACCCACGAATCGACGTCCGCGGTCGTGACGCCTTCTTTGATCCTGTCACCGACGTAAAGAAGGGTATCGCGAACGACGCGGCAAGCTTTCCGCATCACGTCGACTTCTTCTTTTGTCTTAACGAAAATCATTTCAGCACCTTCATAATGTCCGCGTAGACCGCTTCGATCCCCTGCGCGCCGTCAATATTTTTCAAAAGATCTTTTTTCGCGTAGTAATCGATCAGGGGCGCGGTTTCCGCGTGATACACGGCAAGCCTGTTTTTGACGGTCTCTTCTTTGTCGTCCTCGCGTTGGTACAGCTCTCCGCCGCACTTCTCGCAGGTCGTCCTGCCGTTCAGGAATGCGACGTTGTACGTTTCGCCGCAACGGCACATTCTTCTTCCCGCGACGCGCTTTACGATCGCTTCGTCATCCACGACGAGGTTGACGACGACGTCGATCGAGGTGATCGCTTCGAGCGCCTCTGCTTGCGAGATCGTTCTCGGGAATCCGTCCAAAATGAAACCGGCTTTGCAGTCTTCTTGCGAAAGGCGATCCGCCACGATCTTGATGACGACGTCATCGGGAACGAGCGCGCCTTTATCGATATAACTCTTCGCAAGAAGCCCGAGCGGGGTGCCGCCTTTGATATTCGCGCGGAAGATGTCTCCCGTGGAAATATGCGGCACGCCGAGCTCTGTTTTTACGCGCGTCGCGTGGGTGCCTTTTCCGCTCCCCGGCGCGCCTAAGAAAATCACTTTCATATTACTTCAAGAAGCCCTTGTAGTGCTTCATCATCAACTGATTCTGCAACTGCGTATCGAATTCCATCGCAACGCTGACGACGATCAGAAGACCCGTCGCGCTGAACGCGTTCGCAAGACCGTTGGATTGACCGAGGGCAGCGAAGACGACGCTCGGGACGAGAGCGATGATCGCGAGGAAGATCGCGCCGAACAGGGTGATCCTGTTGTTGATCCTCTTCAAAAATTCGCTCGTCGGTCTGCCCGGACGGATGCCCGGGATGAACCCGCCGTTTTGTTGGATGTTGCGGCTGATGTCTTCCGGATTGAACTGGATCTGCGAATAGAAGAACGAGAAGAACAAGATCAGCAAGCACATGACCGCGATATAGATCGGAGTTCCGATGCCGAGCCACTTCGCCCACCAAAGGTAGAACTTGCTCGTCGGCCAGAAGCTCGCGATCATTTGCGGGAACATCAGGAAGGACGAAGCGAAGATGATCGGCATAACGCCGCTCGCGTTGACCTTCATCGGGATGTGGGTAGATTGACCGCCGTACATCTTATTTCCCTTGATCTGCTTCGCGTATTGGATCGTGATCTTTCTCTCCGCGAGATCCACGAAGATGATGAAGACGAAGACGAACAAGACGACGAGCAGGAACGCGATAATGAGCCACACGTTTTTCGCGACGTTGCCGTCACCGATATTCTTGAAAGCGGTAACGAGGGATTGCGCCGCGGAAGCGAGGATACCGACGAAGATGATCAGCGACGTTCCGTTTCCGATCCCGTACTCGGTGATGCGGTCGCCGATCCACATAACGAGGCAGCTGCCGCCGACGAGCATAACGATGACCAAAGCCATCGAAAATTTCTGGGATCCGAAGGTCGCGTCGAACATATCCGCGCCCCAAGCGAGGCAGATACCCACGCCTTGGATGATCGCGAGAACGATCGCCATGTAACGCGTGATTTGCGTAAGTTTTTTTCTTCCGTCCTCACCCTGCTTCGAAAGTCTGTCGAGAGGCGGGATGACGAGCGTCAGAAGTTGCATGATAATGAAAGCGTTGATAAATGGGAGAATACCGAGCGCAAACAGAGTGCCGTTTGCGAGCGATCCGCCGGTGATGGTGGACATAACGCTGAAAAAGTCGTTGCTCGCAAGGTTCTGGAAGCTTGTTGACGCGATGCCCGGGACGGGAATGAAGCACCCGATCCTGAACACCAACAGCATCAAAAGCGTCAGGAGCATTTTCTTTCGTATTTCCTTCTCACGGAAGGCATTTATCAGCGTATTTAACATTACAGCACCTCGACTTTGCCGCCGGCTTTCTCGATCGCTTCTTTCGCGGTCTCGGTGAAGTACGCCGCTTGAACGGTAAGCGCTTTGGTCAGCTCGCCGCCGCCGAGGACTTTGAGTCCGTAGGGCTGCGCCTTAGAGAGGATCCCGGTCGCGAGGAGGACTTCCTCGTTAATGACCGCACCCGCCTCGAAGCATTCGAGATCCCAAAGGTTAACGATGTTGTATTCTTTCTTAAAGATGTTCGTGAAGCCGCGCTTCGGAAGGCGCCTCGTCAAAGGCATTTGACCGCCTTCGAATCCGGGACGTACGCCGCCGCCGCTTCTCGCCCATTGACCTTTATGGCCCTTGCCCGAAGTCTTTCCGAGACCGGAACCGATACCTCTGCCGAGTCTTTTCGCGGAAGTTTTTGAATTCGGAGCGGGCGCTATGGTGTGCAATTTCATTTTTCTACCTCCTCAATCGGCGTTCTCTACTTTTACGAGGTGAGAAACGACCTTAATCATTCCGCGCGTGGTAGCGGTGTCTTCGAGAACGTTGGAGCTACCGACTTTACGAAGACCGAGCGCGGCTACGTTTGCCTTTTGCTTTTCGAGCGCGCCAATGGTGCTCTTAACGAGAGTAACTTTGATCTTAGCCATTATTCTTGCGCCTCCTTACCGAGAATTTCCTCAACGGTCTTGCCGCGAAGCGCCGAGATCTGCTCGACGGTCATAAGACGGGAAAGTCCGTCCATCGTCGCCTTCGCGCAGTTGATCGGGTTGTTCGTTCCGATCGCCTTCGTGCGGATGTCTTGGATACCCGCCATTTCGAGAACGGCACGAACCGGACCGCCCGCGATAACGCCGGTACCGACTTCGGCGGGCATCAGGAGAACTTGACCGCGACCGAACACGCCGGTGATTTGGTGCGGGATCGTCGTTCCGACGATAGGCACTTTGATCAGGCTGTTCTTCGCAGCGGTCGTCGCCTTCTCGATCGCGTCCGTCGCTTCGGTGGCTTTACCCATTCCGAGTCCGACTTGACCGTTCTTGTCGCCGACGACGATGAGCGCCGCTTGACGCATCGTTCTACCGCCTTTAACGACCTTCGTGACGCGGTTCATCGCGATCGTCACTTTGTCGAATCCGTCTTTTACTTCTCTGTCTTTATTGAATTTATCATCACGTCTTGCCATAACTATCTCCTTAGAACTGCAAACCGGCTTCTCTCGCGCCGTCCGCAAGGGCTTCCAAACGGCCCATGTAAAGGTAGCCGCTTCTATCGAACACGCAAGTCGAGACTCCTTTTTCGACCGCGCGCTGACCGAGGATCGTGCCGACGTATTTCGCTTGCTCGCTCTTGGTCATATCTTTCACCGCTTCGGCGATCGCCTTTTCGACGGTGGACGCGGCGGCGATGGTCACGCCGGCGACGTCATCGATAAGTTGCGCGTAGATGTGTTTGCTGCTTCTGAAAACCGAAAGGCGGGGGCGCTCCGCCGAGCCGCTGATCTTATTTCTGATGCGCTTATGCCTTTTGATTCTTTCGGAATTTTTATCGATCTTGGTTATCATATCAATTCACTCCTTTATTTACCCGCGGTCTTACCGACTTTCTTTACGATGACCTCGTCTTTATAACGGATACCGTAAATGTGATAGGGATCGGGTCTCTTGATGTCGCGAAGGTTCGCCGCGAACTGTCCGACAAGCTCTTTATCGATACCGGTAACGGTGAGTTCAAGACCGTTTTCCGCTTTCGCTTTGATGCCTTCGGGGATCTCGACGGGAACGTTGTGAGAGAAACCGACGTTAAACACGACTTTGTTTCCTTCCACAGCAACTTTGTAACCGACGCCGTTTACCACGAGCGTTTTGCTGAATCCCTTGGTGACGCCGACGACCATATTGTTGATAAGGACGCGCGTAAGACCATGGATTGCTTTGCTTTCTTTTTCGTCGTTCGTACGGGCGACGTGAACGCGATTGCCTTCCATCGTGATGACCGAGGAAGCGGGAAGCGCGCGCGTCAAGGTTCCGAGGGGACCTTTGACCGTAACGACGTTATTCTCCCCGAGCGTAACGGTAACGCCCGCGGGGATCTCAACGGGAAGTCTTCCGATTCTTGACATCTTTCTACCTCCCTTACCAGACGTAAGCCATCACTTCGCCGCCGACGTTTGCGGTGCGAGCGTTCTTATCCGTCATGATGCCCTTCGAAGTCGAGATGATCGCGATGCCGAGACCGTTCAGAACTTTCGGAAGGTCTTCGCAGTTCGCGTACACCCTGAGGCCCGGCTTGCTGATGCGCTTCAAACCGTTGATAACGCTTCTGCCCGCGCCGTACTTCAAAGTAATGTTCAAATAGCTGTTAACGCCGTCTTCGACTTTCTCGACGGCTTCGATATATCCCTCTTCGAGCAAGATGTCCGCGATCGCGGCTTTCACCTTGGAGGTCGGGATTTTAACGTCGGAATGCTTCGCGGTAAGGGCGTTCCTTATCCTCGTGAGCATATCCGCAATAGGATCGGTCACTACCATTTCTATCTCCTCCTTAATTACCAACTGGACTTCTTAATGCCGGGTATTTGGCCTTTGTAAGCAAGCTCTCTGAAACAAACCCTGCAAATTCCGTACTTTTTCAAGACGGCGTGCGGTCTGCCGCAAATCGAACATCTCGTGTATTCGCGGGTCGAGAACTTTTGAGGTGCTTTTTGCTTATTTTTAAGCGCCATTCTTGCCATACTCTTTACCTCCGTTAGTTACGAGCAAAAGGCATACCGAGCAAATCCAAAAGCTCTTTTGCCTCCTCGTCCGTCTTTGCCGTGGTCACCACGCAGATGTCAAGGCCTCTCGTCTTTTCCACTTGATCGTAGGAGATCTCCGGGAAGATAAGTTGCTCTTTCAGTCCCATCGCGTAATTGCCCCTTCCGTCGAAAGACTTGGTGGAAACGCCTTTGAAGTCTCTGACGCGGGGAAGGACGATGCTGATCAACTTGTCGAGGAAGTCATACATCTTGCCCGAGCGAAGGGTAACTTTCGCTCCGATGCTTTGACCTTCTCTGACTTTGAAGTTCGCAACGCTCTTTTTCGCTTTGGTAACGACGGGTTTTTGACCGCTGATGAGTTTAAGCTCTTCGACGGCGAGCTGGAAGCTCTTGCCGTTGTCTTTCTCATCGCCGAGACCCATGTTCAAAACGATCTTTTCAAGCTTCGGAACTTCGTTCACGTTCTTGTAGTTGAACTTGCTCATCAGAGCGGGAACGACTTTCTCGGCATAATAGGTTTTAAGCCTGTATTCTCTTTTGGTATCAGCCGCGCTTGCAGCTTGATTTTTCTTCTCTGCCACTTTCTGTACCTCCGTTTACGCTTCCGCCTTGGGAGCCGCTTTCTTGGTCGCCTTCTTGGTGGCGGTCGCAGTTACGGTCTGTTCGGTGGTTTCCACAGCCTCGGTTTCTTTGGTCGCTTTCTTGGCGGTGGCTTTCTTAGCGGTCGCTTTCTTCGGAGCCGCTTTCGTGTCGATCACGGCGCCGCATTTTTTGCATTTTCTGACGTTCTTGCCGTCAACCTTCTCGTGAGCGACTTTGGTCGCTTTGCCGCAAGAGGGGCAAACGAGCATAACGTTGGAAGCGTCGATCGCGGCGGGTTGCTCGACTTTGCCGCCCGGTTGCTGCGCGCTTCTTGCCTTAACGTGCTTGGTGACCATATTGAGGCCTTCGAGCACAACTTTATTATCCGCGGGGTACGCCTTGATAACGGCTGCTTTCTTGCCCTTATCTTTGCCGGTAAGTACCACTACGCTATCACCTTTCTTAATCTCCATACTGTCCTCCTTAAAGCACTTCGGGTGCAAGAGAGATGATCTTCATATAGTCTTTATCTCTCAACTCTCTCGCGATCGGCCCAAAGATACGGGTTCCGCGCGGTTGCTTTTGGTTGTCGATGATGACTGCCGCGTTCTCGTCGAACTTGATATGGGAGCCGTCTTTTCTGCCGATGCCGCGAACGGATCTTACGATGACCGCCTTGACGACGTCGCCTTTCTTGACCGTGCCGCCCGGAGTTGCGGTCTTAACGGACGCGACGATAACGTCGCCGATATTACCGAACTTTCTGAACGAGCCGCCCAGCACTTTGATACACATGATTTCTTTGGCGCCGGTGTTATCCGCGACGACCAATCTGGTTTGAGGTTGTATCATATTCGCTGCTCCTCCTTACTTCGCCTTGCTGATGATCTCGACGAGACGCCAGCGCTTTTCTTTGCTCAAAGGACGGGTCTCGGTGATCTCGACGGTGTCGCCGACGTGCGCGGCGTTCTCTTCGTCGTGCACTTTGTATTTATTGGTGATACGAACCGTCTTCTTATAGAGGGGATGCTTATATTTGACTTCCACCGCAACGACGATGGTCTTTTCCATCTTGTCGCTGACGACGATGCCCACCCTGCTCTTTCTCAAATTTCTTTCCATAGCATTTTCCATTGCGTTCTACCTCCTACTTCGCCGAAGCCTCGCCTTTGAGCTGCAATTCTCTCTGACGAAGTATGGTGTTTACTCTTGCGATATCGCGCTTCACGTTCTTCAACGCGCTGTTGTTGGTAAGTTGTCCGGCAGCGTGTTGAAAACGAAGATTGAAAAGTTGCGACTTCAACTTCGCGAGCTCTTTATCGAGTTCGCCCGTGCTCATTTCAAAATATTGCTTAGCTTTCATTATTCTTCACCGCCTTCCGCTGCGACGGGGATCTCCTTCACAACGATTTTAGACTTAACGGGTAATTTGTGGGAAGCAAGTCTCAACGCCTCTTTTGCGACTTCGAGGTCGATACCCGCCATTTCAAACATAACTCTGCCCGGCTTAACGACCGCAACCCAGTATTCCGGGGAACCCTTACCGCTACCCATGCGCGTTTCGGCGGGTTTCTTCGTTACGGGTTTGTGGGGGAAGATGTCGATCCAGACCTTTCCGCCCCTCTTGGTGAAACGAGTCATCGCGATACGAGCCGCCTCGATTTGGTTCGAGGTAACCCATCCGCATTCGTCCGCCACCAAAGCGATCTCGCCGTAAGCGATAACATTGCCTTTATTTGCTTTTCCTTTCATACGGCCGCGAGAAACTTTTCTACGCTTGACCCTCTTCGGCATTAACATTACGCTTCACCTCCTTCACTCTGAGCAGGCTGCGCTTTCTTCACAAGCACTTCGCCTTTGTAAATCCACACTTTGACGCCGATACGCCCGTAAGTCGTGTGCGCCTCCGCGAAACCGTAATCGATATCCGCGCGCAACGTTTGAAGGGGGATCGAGCCTTCGTGATACTGCTCGGTACGCGCGATCTCCGCGCCGTCCAATCTGCCGGAAACCATCGTCTTGATACCCTTCGCGCCGGCTTTATTCGCTCTGGACATCGCAAGCTTCATCGCTCTGCGGAAGCTGATTCTCTTTTCGAGTTGATTCGCGATATCTTCCGCGACGAGTTGCGCGTCCGCATCCGCCACTTTGACGGGGATGAACTCGATCAACACGGTCGGATAGTTGTGTCCGTTCTTCTTCGCGATCTTGATGACCTGCGCGCGAATCTTTTCCGTTCCGACGCCTTTTTGTCCGATCAAGAGACCGGGGCGGGCGGTAAAGACCTTGACTTTGAGATACTTGTCGCATCTCTCGATGTCCACGCGGGAGATTCTGGGTCTGTCGTCAAGCTTTTTGACGAACTTTTCGCCTTCTTGCTGAACGGGTTCTTCGCTGGTCGTTTTGAGCTCGGGCTTGTAAACGTCCTTGATGAAGTGACGGATCTGATTGTCTTCAAGGAGATAGCTGCCGAAATCTTTCTTACCGGCAAACCATTGGGCTTCCCATTCTTTATTGATTCCTATTCTAAGTCCGTTAGGATTAACTTTCTGTCCCATTGTTTACCTCCTCAGTTGTTCGCGCTGTCAAGGATCACGGTGATGTGGCTCGTGCGCTTTAAGATGCGGTATGCGCGGCCTTTCGCACGCGGCATGATTCTCTTTAACGTGGGGCCTTGATCCGCAAACGCTTCCGCTACGAACAAGTCGCTCTTGCTGATGTTCTTGTACTCGGCGTTCGCCGCGGCGGAGTCGAGGACTTTGAGGACCACGGGAGCGGCGGACTTGTTGGTATTCTTCAAGATAGCCGCGGCTTCGGTGTAATTCTTGCCTCTGATGATGTCGAGTACGATTCTTACTTTATAAGGGGAGATCCTTATATATTTGGCAGTTGCCTTGGGACGCTTGTCCGCGTTCTCAATGCGCGCTGCGCTCTTTTCTTTCATACGAGTTGCCATATTTCCTCCTACTTGGAAGCAGCGCTCTTGCTGCCGGGGTGTCCTTTGAACGTTCTGGTGGGCACGAACTCACCGAGTTTGCAACCGACCATATCTTCGGTGATATAGACGGGTACGTGCTTTCTGCCGTCATGAACCGCGATCGTGTGACCGATCATATCGGGGAATATCGTGCTCGCCCTCGACCACGTCTTGATCGCTTTCTTTTCGTTCGCGTCGTTCATGGCTTGGATTCTTTTCAACAACCTTTCTTCAACGTAAGGTCCTTTTTTAACTGATCTGCTCATATTCCCTCCTATTAGTTCACGCGCTTAATGATGAACTTGTCAGACGCGTTCTTCTTCTTGCGAGTCTTGTAACCGAGCGCGGGTTTACCCCAAGGCGTAACAGGACTTGCCATACCGACCGGGCTCTTGCCCTCGCCGCCGCCGTGCGGGTGATCGCAGGGGTTCATAACCACACCGCGAACCGTCGGACGGGTTCCCATATGTCTTTTCCTACCCGCTTTACCGAGGGAGACGATCTCGTTATCTTTGTTGCCGAGTTCGCCGACCGTCGCGCGGCAGTTCAGCGGAACGTATCTCATTTCGCCGCTGGGCATCTTGATGATCGCGCCTTTGCTTTCTTTCGCCATAAGCTGCGCGCTGATGCCCGCCGAACGAGCGATCACGCCGCCGCGGCCCGCGTGCATCTCGATGTTGTGGATAAACGTACCGACCGGGATCGAGGAAAGCGGCAAGCTGTTTCCGAGTTTGATATCGACGTCCGCGCCGCTGACGACCGTGTCGCCGACTTTCAAACCGTCCGGAGCGAGGATATATCTCTTTTCGCCGTCCTCATATTGGAGAAGCGCGATGTTGACCGTGCGGTTCGGATCGTATTGAACGCCGATCACTTTCGCGGGAACGTTGTCCTTATTTCTCTTGAAGTCGATCACTCTGTACTTTTGTCTGTTCCCACCGCCGATGTGTCTGACCGTGATTCTTCCGGTCGCGTTTCTACCGCCGCTCTTTTTCTTGTTTTCAAGCAAGGATTTTTCGGGGGATTGAACGCCTTGGAGCTCGTCGAACGCCGAAACGCTCATTCCGCGGCGACCCGCCGTTGTGGGGTTATATCTCTTGATAGCCATCTCTGTGTCCTCCCTATTACGTCAAACTGTCGAAGAACTCGATGCTCTTACTCGACTCGGTAAGTTGCACGATCGCTTTCTTGTAGTCCGGTCTCTTGCCTTCCGTCGCGCCGCGTCTCTTGATCTTGCCTTGCACGTTAACGGTGTTGACTTTCGCGACCTCGACGCCGAACACTTCTTCAACCGCTCTCTTGATATCCACCTTGGTCGCGTTCTTCGCAACTTTGAAGGTGTATCTCTTCATTTGAATGCCGCTGAAACTTTTTTCGGATAAGATCGGCTTGATTATAATATCGTAATTGTTCATACCTTTCCTCCTACGCCTCTAACTGATTCTTTTCGATCTGCTCCGCGGCTTCCTTCGTGAAAAGGCATTTCGCGTTCGCGACGACGTCGAGCACGCTGATGAGATTCGCGTTCACCGTCGTTACGTTCGGGATGTTGCGGGAAGCGACGACCGCTCCGTCGTCATGATCGCCGAGCACGATAAGGGTGCTCTTATCCATATTGAAATTTTTAAGCACGGAAGCGATCTCTTTGGTCTTCGCGTTTTCGAGAGCGAGCGAATCGACGACGACGGCTTCCTCGTTTTGGAATTTATAGGAGAGCGCGCTCTTCAACGCTTCTCTTCTCATAACCTTATTGACTTTCTGGGAGAAGTCGCGGGGCTTCGGAGCGAAGACTACGCCGCCTTTGACCCATTGCGGAGCGCGGGTGCTACCCTGACGAGCGTTACCGGTTCCCTTTTGTCTCCAAGGTTTCCTGCCGCCGCCGCGGACTTCCGTCCTCGTCAAGGTGCTCTTCGTGCCTTGGCGCATATTGTTTCTTTGCGCGACGACGCATTGATGAATGATGGCTTCGTTGTACTCTCTCGCGAAGACTTCGTCCGAGAGATCCATGCTGCCCACTTCTTTTGCCTGTTTATCGTAAATCTTAACCAACATAACTTTCTTCTCCTTACGCCTTCACGGAGTTCCTCAAAACGAGGAGACCACCCTTGGGTCCGGGCACGCCGCCCTTCACGAGGATCAGATTACGCTCGGCGTCCACCTTGACGACTTCAAGGTTTTGCACGGTGACGTTCTCATGACCGTATTGACCCGCCATATGCTTGTTCTTGAACACGCGGCTCGGGTCGGAGTTCGCAGCCATGGAACCGACCGAACGGTGGATCGGACCGGTACCGTGGGACATGGATCCGACGCGCTGCGCGTTCCATCTCTTGATAACGCCCGAGAAACCGTGACCTTTGGAAACGCCGCTGACGTCCACCTTGTCGCCGACTTCGAACTGCGCCGCCGTAAGGACGGTCTTGCCGACCTCGGCTCCCGCGATATCGAGTTTGAGTTCTTTCAGGTAACGCGCGTTCTTCACGCCCGCCTTTTGGAACACGCCCTTTTGCGGCTTGTTGAGTTTTTCGGACTCACCGAACGCGACTTGAAGCGCTTCGTAGCCGTCTTTCTCGACTGTCTTGATATGCACGACGGGACATGGGCCTGCTTCGATGACCGTCACGGGAATGACTTGCCCATCCTGTGCAAACACTTGGCTCATACCAAGTTTCTTTCCGACGATTGCTTTACTCATAGATAAAGTTCACCTCCAAATTATTTCCGAATTAAAGTTTGATTTTGATATCCACGCCCGCCGGCACGTCGACGTTCATCAAGCATTGAACGACTTTCGCCGAAGGATTGTAAATATCGATAAGACGCTTATGCGTCCTCATCTCGAATTGCTCGCGCGAATCCTTATATTTGTGCGTCGCACGAAGGATCGTTACGATTTCACGCTCGGTCGGAAGGGGGATCGGTCCCGAGATCTTCGCGCCGCATTTCGTGATCGCGTCGACGATTTTGGTCGCGACACCGTCAACGAGTTCGTGATCGTAGCTTTTAAGTTTGATTCTGATCGTTTGTCCTGCCATTTGTTACTTCCTCCTGTTATTTCTAACTCGATATTCCGCGCTGCCGTGTGTTTCTTGCTCCCTGTAAATTTAAGGCAGCTCTCGCTGCCGATCTATTTACGAGTTAGCGCCCGATCGACTCGAACTGGTCCGCGCGAACTAGCCCCGGATTGGGAAACCTCGCGCATCATCCGTAACGGAGCGTCACTTGGCAATGCTTGTTTATTATATAAAAGCCCAAACTTCTTGTCAAATAAAGTTTTATTAAATTTTCTTAATGTTTGATTTTCGGGTGTTTTTTCCTCGAAAAACGGGGTTTTCCACCCCGCTCGGCGCCGCCGCGCGCCCCTTTCTCGCCGAAATCCCCCGCAAAGTCGCCGCGTTTCTCTCCCGGTTTCGCCCCGACGACGCGGCTTATATAATATAGTCACGCGCGCGGGTATTGACATAAACAGACGGAATATGCTATATTTATACTTACGCGGCGCGAACGCGCGCTCCGCCGCGTCCACAGGAGGGCAACGGATGAAATTCCCCGTAAAAAGACTTATCAAAAATGCGAAACGGAGAAAGACCTTGATCGGGATTGCGATCGCTGCGGCGGTCATTGCGCTGATCGTCGGCGTTGCCGTTTTTATGGACGCAAGTTCCGTCACTTTGATCAACACGAACGCCAAAGCCGGTAGCATCATCGGCGGCGGCAGGATCAGCAGCGGCAGCAACGCGACGATGCGTGCGGTCGCCTTCGACGGATACGTCTTTACGGAGTGGACGAATAAAGACGGTTCGGTCGCAAGCCGCGAGCCGAGCTACAAAATGCAGATCCCCGCGTCCGACATTACTCTTTACGCGAATTGGAAACTCATCGACTGGTCTTTGGAGCTCAATCTGAACAGCAACGACAACACGACCGAATACCCTAAGACCTTTACCGTCGAATCCGAAACCATCTTTTTGAATCCGCCGACGCGAACCGGCTACACCTTCCTCGGTTGGTATCTCGACGAAAATTTTCTGAAACCCTACAAATACGATTACATCCCCCAAGGCACGGCGGAAGAGATCACGCTTTACGCAAAATGGGCGCCGTCTTACAAGATCACCTACGATCTCGACGTCCGAGTTTCGAACGATCCCGATAATCCCACGACCTACACCGAGTTCAATTCCGTCCTTCTCGAAAGCCCCGTTTGGTACGAGCTGAACGACCGCGGACAATCGACGGGCGGCAGCTATAAGTTCCTCGGTTGGTACGACGAAGGCAACAATCGCGTTACGGAGATTCCCAAAGAATGGAAGCGCGACGTTACCCTTCACGCGCGCTGGGATATGACAGACCCCGTTTATTACAACATCTACACGAAAGGCAACTACATCTACGTCGACCTCGGGCATTACCCCAACCATATCCTCGAAGACCCCGCGACCTTATATTTCCTCAAAGAAGCAATCCGAACCGGCGCGATCGAGCCCGACCCCGAAACGCATCTTTTCAGCTATCAAAACACGCTGTACGCGCAAGCGACCGCGTCACCCTATCAAAGCGGAACGTATTTCAGCGACGACACCTACGTTAAAAAAGGCGAATCCTTCTTCTTCATCGTGGAGCCGATCCGTTGGCGCGTCCTCTCGGGCGATCCGAACGACCCGAATTCCGTCGTCACCCTTCTTTCGGAAGACATCTTGACCGCCTCCCCGTTCCAGACCTCGCTGCAAGTCCGCTCCTATGCGGGCGTCCCCGTCTACGCGAACAACTGGGAAAAGAGTATGCTGCGCGAGTTTCTGAACGGAACCTTCTACGCCGAAGCGTTCAAAGAAGGCGAAGCGAAATTCATTCAAACGACGCAAGTGGATATCGGTAGGGGCGTTTCTCACTTCGACACCTTCGCAAACGGCAAAAAGTGCGACGATAAGGTTTACCTTTTGAGCTACAAAGATCTCGCGAATTCGAAATATCATTGGGATCACTGGACGAAGACCGAAGATTCCCGCAAAGTCGCGAAAGCGACCGATTACGCCAAAGCGATGGGCGTTTACAGCAGCCTGAACGGCGGGAAAGAGCGCGACGCTTGCCACTGGTGGCTTCGCACGCCGGGCGACTTTGAGGACACCGCGTCTTTGACGACGGCGCTCGGAACGGTCGGCACTTATAACGTAAAAACGTCTTGCATCGGAGTCCGCCCCGCGATCACCGTCAAACTCGGCTGATCCTCTCGGACCTCGAAGCGATAAGAACATGAAACGTTGCGCCCGACTTACGGCTTTTTGACGTTTTTCGCGATCATTACGGCGACCGCCCTTTCTTCCGAAAACGCGGAAGAGTCGGTCGCCCGTTCTTTTGTTATCGCGCGTACGAAGAGAAAAACGCCCGCCGAACCTCGTAACGGCGGACGTCAATCAAACGAAATCGAAAATCAACAAGGAGAGACTCATTATGCGGGAATTTAAGCTCAAAAGTTTTGACGAAACGGAAATCTATTGCACTATCTGGGACGACGTGCACGCGCCGAAAGGCGTCGTCCAACTCCTTCACGGGATGAGCGAGTACGGCGGGCATTACGCGGGATTCGCCGAGTATCTGAATTCCCGCGGCTATATCGTCTTCGCGGACGATCACCGCGCGCACGGAAGAACGGAAACGGAAAAAGAGCGCGGCAGGCATAAGGGCAACATTTTCCGCGACACGTTGAAGGACGAACTCTTCTTCCGCGAGTGGCTCAAAGAGCAATACGACCTTCCGATCTTTTTGGCGGGGCATTCCTACGGCAGTTTTCTCTGTCAGGCGTTCGCCGAATCCGAGACGGACGTCCCCGCGATCGCGATCTTCGGGACGGGACACATGCGCACGCTTTGCACGATCGGCAAGATCCTGACGATCCCCCTCTTCCTCGTGGCGAGGAATTGGCGACCTAAATTCGTAAACTTCCTTTCGGACAACCTGTTTCGCTTCAAGGGAGACAAAGGTAAAGCGCAATGGATCAACGACACCGCGGCGGTCCGCGAAGCCTTTATCCGCGGCGAATACACCCACACCGACATGAGCGTCGCTTTCGACTACTATATGATGAGTGAAGCAATCAAACTATATAAGAAAAAGAATCTCGCTAAGCTGAACCCGAAAACTCCGATCGGCATTTTCTGCGGCACGCAGGACGTCGTCGGACTTTGCACGAGAGGCGCGAAAAAGCTCGACCGCACCTATAAAGAATGCGGCGTGCCGAGCGAACTCCGCTTCTACGAAGGCTCCCGCCACGAGATCGTCTACGGTAAAAACGCCGATCGGGCGAGAGCGGATATCGCGGACTTTTTCGATCGCGTCCTCGAAGGCTCTTCGCAAAGCGGCGCGGAGGAAAACTGACGCTCTCCGCAATGCGCTCCCAAAAACCGCGGTCTTCCCCACCCCCGCGAAACGTTTGCGTCGTGGCGGGGCGCGTGCTATAATAAAATAACTCTTTTCGGAGGATATAAAAATGGTAACCTATATTTTGCTCGCCCTCGGCGGCGTCAGTTTGATTTTCTTTTTACTTTTCCGCGATCAGGACGGCGGAATCCTTCCGCTCGCGCTGAAAACCGTGACCAGCCTGCTCTTCGTCGGAACGGCGATCGCGGCTGCCGTCGGGAATTACAACTTGACAGGGACGGAATCCTTCGGCAAGATCGCGTTTATGGGGCTCGTTCTTATGGGACTCGTCTGCGGTTTGGTCGGCGACATCGCGCTCGACCTCAAAATCACCTATTTCGAAACCAGCGTTCGTCACAGCGATCTGTACACCTTTATGGGGATCAGTTCGTTCGGGATCGGGCACATCTTCTACGTTATCGCGATCGCAACGCTTTTCGGTTTCTCGCCTTGGGCGATTTTGATCGCCGCCGCCGCGACCGCCGCGGTCTTCGGGATCGGAAAATTCCTCTTTAAGATCAATTTCGGAAAGTTCTTTATCCTCTGCGTGATCTACGCGTTCCTTTTGACGCTCTTCCTCTCTTCCGCGATCGTGGGCGGGATTTTGAGCGGATTCGGTCTGTCCGTGATCCTTTTGATCGTCGGCGCGTCGCTTTTCCTCGGCTCCAACCTGCTCCTCGCTTTCATTTATTTCGACGGGAACGACAGCCGCATTATGATCATCCTCGACAACGTCCTTTACTACGGCGGGCAGTTCGCGATCGCGCTCAGCCTTTTCTACCTCGGAACGTTGCTTTGATCTTTTCCAAATCGCAATACGACAAAAAAAGCGATCCGTTCGGATCGCTTTTTTCTATGCTTGCAGATTCTCCTATTTCCCGATGACCGCTTGCGCGATCTTGACCGTTTCGAGCGCGTCTTTCCCGTAATAGTCCGCGCCGACTTCCGCGGCGTACTCCTTCGTCAGGACCGCGCCGCCGACCGCGACTTTCGCGGTGGACCCCGCCGCCTTCAACGCTTCGATCGTCCGTTTCATCGAAGGAACGGTCGTCGTCATAAGCGCGGAAAGCCCCACAAGGGGCGCTTTCGTCTTTTTCCAAGCTTCCACGACCGTTTCCTCGGGGACGTCCTTCCCGAGATCCAAAACTTTGAACCCGTAGCTTTGCAGAAGCATCTTGACGATATTCTTTCCGATATCGTGGATATCGCCTCGGACGGTTGCGAGGATCACGTCGGGCAGAGCCTCGCCGTCCTCTTCCTTTTTCATTACTTCCATTCCGCGTTTAACGACTTCCGCCGCCGCGATCAATCGAGGCAGGAACACCTCTCCTTTCTCGAATTTCGCGCCGATCTCGTTCAGCGCGGGGATAAATTCTTCGTTTATGACGTCGAGCGGCGCGCGCGTTTTCAGCGCTTCTTCGACCGCGCTCTCGATCCCGCCAACGACGCCGCAAAAGATCATTCCGCGGATCCCTTCCGCGCCGTCCTTATCGAACGTAAAATAGGACGAGGTATCGAGCGAAATGAGTTTGCCCGAAAGCGGTTCCGCATACTCTTGAACGAGCGGATTCAAAATCGGAGCGGAAAGCCCCGCTCTCAGACAGCGCGACAAAAACGCCGCGTTGATCTTCAATCTGTCCGGCATTCCGAAACTGACGTTACTGACGCCGAGCACCGTCTTTACGCCGAGCTCTTTCGTCACCTTTTCCACGGCGAGCGCAGTCTCTTCGGCTTGCGTCTCGTCCGTCGCGATCGTCATGACCAAACAGTCGATCAAAATATCCTTCTTGGGAATCCCGCGCTCCGTCAAAGCGGAGACAAGCTCTTTCGCGAACGCGAAACGCTCTTCGTGCGTCTTCGGCATCGTCTCGCCGAGACACAGCCCGACGAGCGCCGCGCCGTACTTCTTCGCGATCGGCGCGATCCTTTCCACGCTCTCTTTTTTGAGGTTTACGGAATTGATGATGGGCTTACCCGCGTAGATACGGCAAGCGGCTTCGAGCGCCTCTTTCGACGAGGAATCGAGTTGGAGCGGAAGATCGATCGTCCCTTGCAGTTCCTTGACGACTTTCGTCAAAACCGTCTTTTCGTCGATCTCGGGAAGCCCGACGTTTACGTCCAGAATGTCCGCGCCGGCGCGTTCTTGGTCGATCGCTTCGCGCAGGAGATAATCCATATCCCCTTCGATCAAAGCGGCTTTGAGTTTCTTTTTTCCGGTCGGGTTCAACCTTTCGCCGATGATCTTGACTCCCTCGTCCAAAATGACGGTCTTCGTGGCGCTCGTGGCGGCGGTGACCTCTTTCACCTCTCTCCGAACGGGCGTCATACCTTGCAGGATTTGTTTCAGCGCGGAAATATGCTCGGGGGTCGTTCCGCAGCACCCGCCGAGGATGGACGCGCCCGCCTTCGCGATCTCTTTCATCGCGGCGGCAAAAGAAGTCGGCGTGTCGTCGTACACGGTTTTTCCGTCCACGACTTTCGGAAGCCCCGCGTTCGGCTGGACGATGACGGGACAGGTCGCGTACTTGCAAACCTTTTCGACCATCGGAAGCATATCCTTCGCGCCGAGAGAGCAGTTGATCCCGACCGCGTCCGCGTGAAGCGCGGAAAGCGTGATCGTGGCGGTGACGGGATCCGTCCCGAGGAAGGTTCTTCCGTCCTCCATATAGGTCATCGTAACGTAAACGGGGAGCGAGGTATTCTCTTTTGCGGCAAGGAGCGCGCATTTCGCTTCCAAAAGATCGCTCATCGTCTCGATGAGGATCAAGTCCGCGCCCGCTTCTTCGCCCCAAATCACGATCTTTTTATAGTTTTCGTAGGCTTCGTCGAAGCCGAGCGTCCCGTTCGGTTCGAGAAGCGCGCCGTGAGAAGAGACGTCAAGCGCGACCTTTTTCGCGCCCGATTCCTTCGCGATCTTCACGCCGCTCTTGATGACCGCCTCGACGTCCGCGCCTTTCATTTTGAAAGGATTCGCGCCGAAGGTATTGGCGGTGACGACGTCCGCGCCCGCTTGAACGTAGGCTTTGTGGATCTCGGAAACGATCTCGGGATGCGTCAGATTATAAAGCTCGGGGAATGCGCCGGCTTTCAGCCCGCGCGCCTGCAACATCGTCCCCATTGCGCCGTCGAACAATAAAAACTCTTTCATATCATTCCCCCGCATCCGCTTTTTTCTCAAACACGCCGACGATCCCGACGACGCTTTTTCTCGGAAGCAACAGTCCGCCTTCCGTCACGGAAAGCCCGATCTTTTTCGCCGCGTTCAAAGCGCGGGCGACGCTCTCGTTAAAAAGAAGCGATAAGTCTCCGTAGCCGGGGCAAAAGCGGAAATTCGTCCTCAACCCTTTTGCCGCAAAGGCGTCTCTTTCCTTTTGAAGTTCTTCATCCGCCGCGAGTTCGGCGTACACGCTTGCGATCGCATTCAAAGCGACGCTCTCCGACGGGCGCGAATACGAGAGTTCTTTGATCCTTTTATCCGCGAGCGCGCCGAGCGTAAACGCGTTCAGAAGCGCGAAAGACGCGCCGTCCAAATGCTTTTTTATGCTGTCACCCGTCAAGCAAACGTCCGTTCCTTCGAGGCAAACGCCCTCGCTCGAAAAGAGAACGGGGAACGCCGCGAAAAGAGAACGCGGACAAAAGCACGAGACGTTCTCGTCGTACACCCTTTCCAAAAGGCTCTCGGAAGACGGGTCCGACTGCTTCGCGCCGAGAGAAAGGCAGGCGGCTTTCAGGACGCGCGCTTCCTCCATCATTTCAAGTAGCCGAGCGCTTTCAGTCTCTCCACGAGACCGCGCGCGACTTCGGGACGATTCATCGTGTAAAAGTGGATATCGTCCACGCCCATATCGAAAAGCTCCGCGACTTGCTTCGCCGCGTAATCGAGACCGGCGGACAACAGCCCCTCTTTATCGAACTCGTAACGATTCAAAATGCGGATGATCTCCCCGGGAAGCGAAACGGCGCACATATAGATCATTCGATTGACCTGCGCTTTGCTCATAATCGGCATAATGCCCGCGCAAACGGGCGATTCGATCCCCGCTTTGTCCACGCGGTCGAAAAACTCTTTGAAGCGCCGATTGTCAAAGCAGAGCTGCGACACGAAATAGGACGCGCCGAGCTCTTCTTTTTTCTTCATATATTTGATATCTTCGTCCAAACACGGGGAAGAAGGATGTCCCTCGGGATAGCAACTCGCGCCGACGCAAAACCCTTTTTCGACGAGATACGGCATGATCTCGGTCGGATGCGAATATCCGTCTTTGACGGCGAGATCTTCGATTCGATCGCCGCGGAGCGCGAGGACGTTCTCGATCCCTCTCGCCGCGAAGGAATCCACGACGCGCTTCACCTCGCTCTTTTCGCTGTTGATGACCGTGACGTGACAACAGGAAGGCATATGATAATCGCTTTGCGCCATATACGCGATCTCTTCGGTCAAAGCGTCGTTTTTGGAACCGCCCGCGCTGTACGTCACGCTGACGTAAGAAGGAGCGAGCGGAGAAAGCTCCGCAAGAAGGGAACGCACGACGAAGACATCGAATTCGCCTTTCGGCGGAAAGATTTCGAAAGAAAGCGTGTTTCCTCTTTTTTTGATAACGTCCCGAATTTTCATTTTTCACCTCTATTGCGATTTTCGCTTATTATAAATTATAATTTCCCGAGGTTTCAAAGTCAATGTTTTCGTTCACGCAAACTTGTTGTTGCAATACGAATAAAGTATGATATAATAAAATATAACGATCCGAACGAAAAGCGAGGTTAAATTATGCGTAGCAACAATTCGAAAGAAAGGAACGACAAACCGATCGGTTTCTTCCCGACCCCACGCGACGAAGAAGAATCTCTTCCCGAAGTTTACGCAGCTTCGGAGGAAGAAGACGCTTCTCCGATCGAAAGCGCGGAGGCGCCCGAAGAAGCTCCCGCCTTGGAAATAGAAGAACCCGCGGTACCGGAAAAACCCGCGGTACCGGAAGAGATCGCAGTCCCGGAGGAAGTTCCTTTTCCGACCGAAGAGTCCGCTCCCGCGCCCCAAGAAGAGGAAGCGCCGAGGGAGTACGGCGCGCCGCAACCCCTTTTCGAAGATATCATCCCCGCCGGATTCTCGCTCGAAGAGAAAAAGAAAGAGCGTGAAAGGGAAAAAGAGCGCATCGCCGCGATCAAGCGGGCGGAAGCCGAAGAAAAGCGCCGCCAAAAAGAATGGGAAGAAGGCGAAAAGAAGCGCAAAAAGGAAGAAGAAGCCGACGCGAAAAAGCAGTCGAAAAACGATAAGAAGAAATCGAAGAGCGCCGAGGCGATCGCGATCGAAGATGCGGAAGCCGCCGAGATCCCGAGCGAAGAAAACGCCGGAACCTCCAAGAAAAAGAAAAAAGAAGCTCCCATCCTCGCGGACGATTTCTTCGCTTCTCCCGCCAAAGAGTACACGAAGGCGGAAGCGCGCCTCCGCAGAAAATACAAAATGAATAACGACGTCCTCCTTTCGGAAAACGACGTCGTCCCGGGGTTCGTCATCGCGAAAGGCGAAAACATCGTCCGCACCTATAACTGCCTTTCCGGAAAAGGCGGCGGCACGATCTGCCTGACGAATAAACGCCTTTTGATCAACGCGACGGAACGCTCCGAAATGGACATCAAACAGGTCTCGGGGATCAAATTCAGCAACTACACGAATTTCAATTTCTTAAAATTCCTGTTCGGTCTTATTTTCGTCGCGCTCGGCGGCTTTTTGATCGCCGTTCCCGCGATCCGCAATTCGGTCGCGATCCCCTATCTCACGGGCGAAGCGTACAAATCTTGGTTTGCCTACGTCCTTTATCCGTGCGGCGGCGTCTCCGCCTTGATCGGTCTGCCGCTTCTTTTTACGACGATCAAGACGTCGTTCTATTTCTACGTCTACGCGCGCGTGGAAACGCCCTTCCTCGAATGCAAGAGCGCGGCGCTGGCAAAGCGCGAGCGCAAAGAAAAAGCCTACAAATTTATGGTCGCGAAACCGGGCAAAGAAAGCGACAAAGCCGCTCGCGAACTCGGCGCGCTGATCATTGAAGTCAAAGACGGGAAGTACGATAACTGAACTATGAAACGAGGAAAATTCATCGTCTTCGAAGGAATCGACGGCAGCGGGAAAAGCACGCACGCCGCCCTTCTTAAAGAAAAGCTCGAAGCATCGGGTGAAAAAGTATATTTGACCGCGGAGCCGTCGGAAGGCGAAGCGGGCAAGCTCCTGCGCCGCTGTTTGCGGGGAGAATCCGATCTTCCCGAAGAGGCGATCGCGGGGCTTTTTATGACCGATCGACTGGATCATATCAAGAACCCGAACGGCGGTCTTCTCTCCCGCTTGGAAAAGGGCGAGATCATCCTTTGCGACCGCTATTATTTCTCTTCTTTCGCCTATAACGGCGCTTATGCGCCCCTTGATTGGGTCATGGCGATCAACGCGCTTCCCCGCGCCCTGCTCCGCCCCGATCTGACGCTTTTTTTGGACATTCCGCCCGAGCGTTTTTTAAGCCGCATCGAGAACCGCTCCGAAACCGAACGCTACGAAAAGCTCGAAGTGTTGAAGCGCGTTCGCGAAAACTATTTCGCGGCGTTTGAAAAATTCCCCGACGAGAACGTCGCCGTGATCGATAACGACAAACCCCTCGCCGAAGCCGCGGAGGACGTCTACCTCGCGGTCAAATCGCTTTTCGAAGCCCGCTGACGGGCTTTTCTTCTTATGCCGGAGATCCAGAACCTGATCCTTCCCCTCGGCGCGAGTCAAGCCGAGATCAAAAAAGCCGCCGCGAAAAAAGCGGGGCTTGATCTTTCGCGCGTAAAAACTTTTCTCATTACAAAAGAATCCATCGACGCCCGCCGCAAAAGCGAGATCAAAAAGGTCTATTCCGTCCTGATCTCCGAAGCGGTCGAAAAGGAAGCGGAACTCTCGATCCCGAAGATCGGCGAACGCTCCTTCCGCCCGATCGTCGTCGGATTCGGTCCCGCCGGGATCTTCGCGTCTTACGTCCTTGCGCGCGCGGGAATGAAACCCATCGTCCTCGAACGCGGGTTTCCGATCGAAGAGCGCGTAAAAGGCGTGGAATCCCTGTGGAAAAAGGGCGTCCTTATGAAAGACGCGAACGCGGAGTACGGCGAAGGCGGCGCGGGCGCATTCTCGGACGGAAAACTAAACAGCGGCGTTAAGGACAAAGAACTTTCCTCGTTCGTCTTAAAGACGTTCGTTTCCTGCGGCGCGCCCGAAGAGATCGCCTATCTCGCAAAACCCCATATCGGGACGGATCGGCTGAGAGAAGCCGTCGTTTCGCTCAGAAAAAAGATCGAAAGCCTCGGCGGCGAGATCCGCTTTTCCGCGCAAATGACCGATATAAGAAAAGAAGGAAACCTGATCCGCGTCCGCGCGGACGAGGACTACGAGACCGACCGACTGATCCTCGCGATCGGACACAGCGCGCGCGACACCTACGAGCTTCTCGAGCGGCGCGGCTTTTTGATGGAGAACAAACCCTTCGCCGTCGGCGTCCGCATCGAACAGTTGCAAAAAAGAATCAATCTCGCGATGTTCGGAAAAGAAAGCGATCCCCTGCTCCCGCCCGCGGATTACAAGATCTGGGAACACACGAAGGCGGGCGGCGCGTACAGCTTCTGTATGTGCCCCGGGGGCTTCGTCGTCTGCGCCTCGTCGGAAGACGGCGGCGTCGTAACGAACGGAATGAGCTATCACGCGCGCGACGGGAAGAACGCGAACGCCGCGCTCCTCGTCGGCGTGGACGAAGCGGATTACGGAAAAAAACTGCTCGGCGGCGTTTCCTATCAACGCGCGCTCGAACAAAGCGCGTTCCGCGCGGCGGGCGGCGGTTTCAAAGCCCCTTGCCAACGCGTCGCGGACTTTATGAAGAAACAAAAAGGAACGCTTGACGGCGCGGTCGCCCCGACCTACGCGCCGGGAGTCGCCCCTTGCGACTTAAACGCGATCCTTCCCCCTCGCGTTTCGGAAGCGTTGCGCCTCGCGCTCCCCGTTTTCGACCGAAAGATCAAAGGATTCTCCGCTCCGGACAACCTTTTGACGGGCGTGGAAACGCGCAGTTCTTCCCCCGTTCGCGTTCTGCGCGGCGAAGATTATCAAAGCGTTTCTCACCCGCGCGTTTATCCTTGCGGCGAAGGTTGCGGCTATGCGGGCGGCATTATGAGCGCGGCGATGGACGGGATCAAAATCGCGCTGCAAATCATTAAGGAATCCCGATAGAAAAAGGTCGCCTGCGCGACCTTTCTTTTTGCTTTTTCGATCTCCGCGATCCCTCAATACCCTCTGAGTCCGACCGTCGGCACGACTTTCGAGACTTCGGCGAGGAACTTTTTCGCCTCGGCTTCGGGGAGTTCGTGTAAAAGCCCTTGGGTCAGATTATTTTCTCCGTCTTTGAATTTCTGAATAAAGAAGCGTTTCGCGCCGCGAACGATCTCCGCGATCGCCGCGAAGTTTTTCTCGCTGTGGAATTCCGCGATCGCCGTCGTCCGAAACTCGTACTCGATCGGAGAATTTTTCAAAAGTTCCACGCTCGATTTGACTCGTTCGAGGAGCGCGGGACTTTCCACGCCGATGACTTCGGCGTAACCCGCGAAATCGCTCTTGATATCCATCGCCACGTAATCGAGAAGCCCCTCTCCGATCAATTCTTCGAGAAGGGCGGGGTTCGTTCCGTTGGAATCGAGCTTGACCTTATAGCCGAGCGCGCGCACGCGTTTGATAAAATCTTTGAGGTCGGATTGCAGCGTCGGTTCGCCCCCCGTTATGCAGACGGCGTCCACAAGCCCTTTTCTCTTATTCAGATAGTCGAACACCTCGCTTTCGGGGATCTCCGCCGCGCCGCCCGTAACGAGAATCGCGTTATGGCAAAACGGACAGCGAAAATTGCAGCCCGGCGTAAACACCGTGCAGGAAATATAGCCGTCGTAATCCACCATGGAAAACTTTTCCATTCCGCAAATCTTCATTTCTTCTCCTTTTGCGCCCGAACCTCGGGGGAACAAAAAAGGGCGGATACCGCCCTTTCCCTTTTTTATTTTAAGGCGTCGATATAACTCGCCGCGGCGATCGCCGCGACCGATCCGTCCGCGCAAGCGGTCGTCACCTGTCGGATCTTTTTCGATCGGCAGTCTCCCGCGACGAAAAGCCCCGCGGTCTTCGTCATCGTGTCTTCGCCCGCGAGGACGTAGCCTCCGCGATCGAGATCGACGAGGTTTTTGATCGCGTCGTTATTCGGGACTTGCCCGACTGCGATAAAGCAACCTTTGACCTTATACTCTTTGATGCTCTTGTCCTTCGTGTTTTCGAAAACCAATCCCGCAAGTTCGCCCTTCTCGTTCGTCAGGAACTTTTGAAGGGAAAGATTATGCTCGTAAGAAACGTTTTCGCGCGCGAGGACGGCGTCTACCATCGCTTTTTCGCCGAAGAAACGGTCGAAGAGCGTGCAGATATAGACGTGACGGCAGCAATTCGAAAGAAACATCGTGTAGGAAAGAGCGGTATTCGCGTCGCCGATCATGACGACGTCTTCGCCCGTAAAGAACGCGCCGTCGCAAAGGGCGCAATAGGAAACGCCTTTGCCGATGAGTTCTTCCTCGCCTTGGACGCCGATATGGCGATGCTTCGCCCCCGTTGCCCAAATCACGGCTTTCGCTTCGAATTCGTTGTACTCGCAACGGACGAGGAAATCCCCTTCCCCTCTTTTTACGACTTCCGAAACGCGGTCGAGTTCGAGTTCCGCGCCGAACGCGGTCATTTGCTCGAACATTTTATCCGCGAGATCGCTTCCAGAGGACGCTTGCACCGTCGGGAAATTCTCGATACGCGGAGAGTTGGACATTTGCCCGCCGATGGTTTCCGCTTCGACGACGAGGACGCTTTTTCCTGCGCGGAGCGCGTAGGTCGCCGCGCTCATTCCGGCGGGACCCGCTCCTATGATAACGATATCGTATTTCATTATTTCTTGCAGTTTTCGATGAAGCCTTTGATCTCGCTGGCGTTCTCGAAACGATCGTAGCCGCCCGCCGCGTTCGGGACGAGGAGAGTCGGAGCCTTGCGAACGCCCATCTTGACGGTTTGATCTTTATTGTCTTCCGCGTCGATCGGGGTGTACGCGATGCCCGCTTTGTCGAGCATCATTTTGCTCATTTTGCAGTTCGGGCAGGTCTTGGTCGTAAAGAGGATCATCCCTTCCGCCGCCGCGGCTTGCGCTTCTTTCGCGACCGCGCCTTCCGCGTCGTTTTTGACGTCGCCGCCCTTAAAGACCGAACCCGCGATATCGTAGGTCTTTCTGTGTTTGAACTCTTCGACCTTGCCGTCGTTCCAGTTTTGGACGGGGCGATAGTAGCCCGTGATACGGCTGTACACTTCGGTGGATCTGCCGCAGACGGGGCACTTTCTGACCTCGCCGGAGAGATATCCGTGTTCGGCGCAGATCGAGTACGTCGGGCTCATCGTGTAGTACGGAAGCTTATAGTTCTCCGCGATCTTTCTGACGAGGTTCGCCGCCGCCTGCCAGCTGTCGAGTTTCTGACCGAGGAAAGCGTGGAAGACCGTTCCGGAGGTGTAAAGCGTTTGGAGATCGTCTTGGATATCCAAAGCGTCGAAGATATCGGAAGTAAAGCCGACGGGAAGGTGCGAGCTGTTGGTGTAGTACGGAGTCGCGTCTCCTTCCGAAGCGGTGATGATATCGGGGAATCTCTTCTTGTCGTGCTTCGCGAGGCGATACGCGGTGGATTCCGCGGGAGTCGCTTCGAGGTTATAAAGATCGCCGTACTCTTCTTGATAATCGGAGAGCTTTTCTCTCATAAAGTTCAAGGTCTTCTTCGTAAACTCCTGCGCCTCTTTGTGCGTCAGATCCTTACCGATCCAATTCGCGTTCAGGCAGGCTTCGTTCATACCGACGAGACCGATCGTCGAGAAGTGGTTATTGAAGGTGCCGAGGTAACGCTTCGTGTAGGGATACAAGCCTTCGTTCAAAAGCTTGGTGATGACATTTCTTTTGATCTTCAAAGAACGCGCCGCGAGATCCATCAAGCGGGTCAATCTTTGGAAATACTCGTCTTCGGTCTTGGAAAGATAGGCGATACGCGGCATATTGATCGTAACGACGCCGACGCTGCCCGTGCTTTCGCCGCTGCCGAAGAAACCGCCGGACTTTTTCCTGAGCTCGCGGAGATCGAGGCGCAAGCGGCAGCACATCGAACGGACGTCGGACGGCTCCATATCGCTGTTGATATAGTTGCTGAAATACGGCGTTCCGTACTTTGCGGTCATTTCGAAAAGGAGTTTGTTGTTCTCGGTTTCGGACCAGTCGAAATTGCGGGTGATCGAATAGGTCGGGATCGGATATTGAAAGCCGCGGCCGTTCGCGTCGCCTTCGATCATGATCTCGATAAAGGCTTTATTGACCATCGCCATTTCTTTGACGCAGTCCTTATACTTGAAGTCCATTTCCTTGCCGCCGACGATTGCGTTCAGCTCCGCCATATCGTTCGGAACGACCCAGTCAAGCGTGATATTCGTAAACGGAGATTGCGTGCCCCAGCGAGAGGGGGTGTTGACGCCGTAAATGAAGGATTGGATGCATTGCTTGGTCTCTTTGTAAGAAAGGTTATCCACCTTTACGAACGGCGCGAGATAGGTGTCGAACGAGGAGAACGCCTGCGCGCCCGCCCATTCGTTCTGCATAATGCCGAGAAAGTTCACCATTTGGTTACACAGGGTGGAAAGGTGACCCGCGGGAGCGGAAGTGATCTTTCCGGGGACGCCGCCGAGACCTTCTTGGATCAGCTGCTTCAAGCTCCAACCCGCGCAATAACCGGTCAGCATCGAAAGGTCGTGGATATGGATATCCGCGTTACGGTGCGCGTCCGCGATCTCGTCGTCATAGATCTCGCTGAGCCAGTAGTTCGCGGTGACCGCGCCGCTGTTGGAAAGAATCAAACCGCCGACCGAATAGGTCACGGTGCTGTTTTCCTTAACGCGCCAGTCGTTGATCTTCAAATAGTTATCGACGGTGGACTTATAGTCGACGAGCGTGGAGCGCATATTACGCACTTTCTCGTGTTGCTTTCTGTAAAGAATGTAACTCTTGGAAACGTCCACGAAGCTCGCTTGGATCAAGACGACCTCGACGCTGTCCTGAATGTCTTCGACGGTTACGCAATCGTCTTTAACCTTATTCTGGAAATCCGCGCAAACTTTCAGCGCGATTAAATCAATGATGTCGTCCGTATGCGCGCGGTTGACCGAATCGAATGCTTTTACGATCGCGACTTTGATCTTTCCGAGATCGAAAGGCACGATTTGTCCGTCTCTTTTCTTTACGTTTAACATAGTTCCTCCAAATAGCGGGTCTCCCGCTTCTCAAAAATTTCGTACTCGTTTAGTATAGCAACCGAACCCGCCTTTGTCAATAGGAAAAATTACAAAATATTGCGATTTTTCAAATTCGTCAACACAAGATATTGTGGTTTTATTCGATTTCAACCACAACCGTTTTTTCAAGGATTTTCGCTTTGTTCGACAATTTCCGCATTTTTTAAGATTTTTTAATAATTCGTCTGCGGGCAAAACCGTTTCAATAATTTTTCAAAACGCCGACATACTATGCGCGAGGTATGTTTATGAAAATTTGGTCGTACGTTTTACTCGCCGTCTTAGTCGTCGCCGCGCTGTTTTTGTACTTCGTGCCGACCGTGATCGCGTTTAAGAGCGGAAGAGACGGGAAATGGCTGATCTTCGCGCTGAACGCCCTGCTCGGCGTAACGATCCTCGGTTGGATCGGCGCGCTTCTTTGGGCGACCTCGCCGAGAACTTCCGCGCAAAAATGAAAAAGTTCGTCGCCGTGGCGTTCCTCGCCGCGCTTTTTCTTCTCCTCTTCGGAGGGAGCGCGCCTTACGTCAAAAAGCCCCTGACCGTCGCGATCGACGGAGAGACGGTTTTCGAGGGAGAGATCAGGATCGACGCGATCGTAAGCCGCCGCGCGGTCAAACACGGCGGGTATCTTCGATTTTATAAAGACTTGCGCGCGCGTTACGGGGAAAAGGAATCGCTGAACTATCTTTCGCGAGGACTCGGCGATTTCCTTTCGGCGGCGTGCGAGCGAAAAAGGATCGATCCTTTGTCCGCCGCGATGGAATGGACGAAAGATCTCTCTTCCCCTTTCATCTACTACGAAGCGCGCGATGGGCGGGAGATCCCCTCGGACGAGCTCGGGCGAAGGGTCGCGGCGGCGCTCGACGGAAAGGGCGAAGCGAAAGTCTTTTCCGCTTCGGTTCGACCCGAAGTTACGGTCTCGGATCTCAAAGCCCGAACGCGCGAAATGGGGAGATTTACGACCTACTTTCACACTTCGGGCGAAAACAGGCGACATAATCTGAAACTCGCCGCCGAAGCGATCTCGGGGACCGTCCTCGGCGCGGGCGAGACCTTTTCCTTTAACGAAGCGGTCGGCGAACGGACGGAAGAGAGGGGTTTTCGGATCGCGACCGTCGTCGTCGGCGGCGACTTCGTTAAAGGCGTCGGCGGCGGGGTCTGCCAAGTCAGCACGACCCTTTATAACGCCGCGCTGCTCTCCTCTCTTCCGATCGGGAAAGCCGCGGCGCATTCCCGCCCCGTCTCCTACGTCCCCTATGCGAGAGACTGCACCGTCTCTTCCGCGATCGACTTTACCTTTACGAACGACACGCCCCACCCCGTCTATCTCGCGGCGAAGATCGAAGAGGGCGCGCTGACGTTCGCGCTGTTCGGCGAAAGGAAAGAAGGCTCGGTCACGCTTCAAAGCGAAGTCACGGAGAGGATCCCCTTTCGCGCCCTAACCGAGGACGGCGCTCCCGCCTCGCTCGAAGCAAAGCAGCTTTCTCCCGGAAGAGAAGGGATCAAAAGCCGCCTGTACCTCGTCCGAACGAAGAACGGCGTCACGACGAAGACCCTCGTTCGGGAAGCCTACTATCCGCCGAAAAACGCAATCTACGCAAACGAATGCGAAACCGTCGCGCTATGTAGCGGGCGCGGCGCGCCCTCCCCTTACTCCTTGGTGAAAGAAGTATTCGTGCATTTCGGGCAAGGCGGAATCTTGTCGTTCTTGCCGAGGCAGACGTCCGTGCCGCAGTTCGTGCAGCTGTAAACGCCGTCGCCGGGTTTTTCGCCGGTGTGATAGTACTTCATGCGTCACCCTCCTTTTTTTGATATCCGAATTATGGACGAACGGCGAAAAACTATACTATAAAACGCGACAAAGCAAGCAGGAAAAAACCGTCCCCGCAAAAGTCGCCGCAAGGGCGATCGCGATCGCGCCTTTATATTTTTTGATCTTCGTTCCGCTCGCATACAAAGCCGCGACGTAAAACACCGTTTCGCTGCTTCCGACGATGACGCTCGCGACGCGCGCCGGATAACTATCCGCGCCGAAACGCGCGTAGACGTCGGACAGAAGCGCGAGGGAACCGGAGCCGCTCATCGGGCGGACGACGATGAGTTCGGTGAGTTCCGAGGGGATCCCCAAGACGCGAAAGGCGGGCGAAAGGAAGGAAGCGAGCGCGGAAGACAGACCGCTCGACTCGAAAAGCGACACCGCGATCAGGACGGCGGCAAGATAGGGAAAAAGATCCGCCGCAAGGCGAACCGCGCCTTTCGCGCCCTCGATAAACGCATCGAACACGGGGACGCGGCGAATGGCGGCGATCAAAAAATTCAACCCGATAAACGCGGGAAGGACGTAGACGCTCATTTCCGTCTGCGAAAGAGAAAGCAAAGCAAAACGCCGATCCCCGCCGTAAGAAGAGTGCAAAGCGCGGTCGGCAAAAAGATATCGGACGGCGACGCGCTCCCCGCGCCCGCGCGCAGGGCGATGATCGTCCCCGGGATCAACTGCACGCCGCAAGCGTTTAAGACGATAAAAAGGACGGCGTTATCCGTCGCCTCTTCCTTTTCCCCCTGCATCAAGGCGGTCGCGCGGATCCCGAGCGGTGTGGCGGCGCCGCCCACTCCGAGGAAATTCGCCGCGAGGTTTTGGGAAATAAGATCGTGCGCCTCGTCCGATTCCCCCTTGAATAATCTCCTCGTCAGAGGGCGAAACAGGCGCGAAACCGCCTTCGTTACGCCGTTTCTTTGCATCACGCCGAGGACGCCGAGCCATAAGGCGTAGACCGCGAGCATCTTGATCGACAGCGCGACGGCATTTTCCGCGCCCGCAAGCGCGGCGGAGATCGCCCCTTCGGGATCCGTGAAAAGTATATATCCGATCGAAGAAAAAACCATCAGAAAAAAGACGACGCTCATAAAAATATGCTATTCCGCAAAAGCGCGAAATAGCACGAAACGAAACGAAAAAAAGGGGGCGAGCCCCTTTTTATCCTTTCAAATCGAACTTTCCGAAAGCGATTCCCATTCCCACTCGCCGTTCGTTGTTTCTACGTCAGAACCCAAAAGTAATTCCTTGCAGTTGGGTTCAAACCAAGGGTTCTTACAAAGTATCATATAAGCAGCAGTACATCTGCCCCAATCCTCATTGCTGTCGTTTCCCCAATACGTCAAGACACCGCCTTCTTCAATCTCACCCTTACGCAACCCGGCTTCGTCGAAGATCTCGTCAATCGCCTGATACACCTTCTTCAGATTGATGACGTTCTCCCGCAGGATCTTTTCTTCATTCATTTGGATCTTCATTCCGAACATATTCCTTTCTCCTTTTTGTATTAAAATGAATCCGGTAAGCCTTTACTCCGCGTGAGAAGATTCTTTCGGCGACAGCAACGCTTGATACGCGCGCCGATCCCGCTCGGAGAAAACGCAGAAAACGACCTTTTCAAGGCTTCGGTTTTCGGACGAAAGAAAGGCGCGCACCGCGCCGACCGCGATCGCGGCGGCTTCCCCGTTCGGATAGCCGAAAACGCCCGTCGATAAAGAGCAAAACGCAAGGGAAGAAAGCCCCGTTTCGTTCGCTTTTCTCAAACACGACTCGTAGCAGCTTTTGAGATCCTCGGCGTCCTTTTCACTTCCCGAATAAATAGGTCCGACCGTATGGAAAACGTACTTTGCGGGGAGATTATAGCCTTTCGTAACCTTGCACTTTCCGTTCGGCTCGTCATGCCCCTGCTCTTTCATGACCTTCATCAGATCCCGCCTGACCTGCAAACCCGCGAAGGAATGGATCGCGTTGTCCACGCAATGACACCCGGGCGCGAAGCATCCGAGCAACCTGCGATTGCAAGCGTTTACGATCGCGTCAACCGCGAGAAGGGTGATATCCCCTTGATACAGGCAGATCTTCCCCTCGATCGATTCGATCTCGCCCGCGGAAACGACTTTTTTCGACGCAAGGATCGTTTGCAAGACGGCGTCCTGCCTCTCGTAAAATTCATCGCCGAGCGAAAACGGCATCGTGACGTTTTGCAGCGCGCGGAACGTCTCCTCGCTCGAAGAAAACGCGCTGGGATCTTCCCCGTTTTGCTTCGCGAGATATTCGACGCACCAAGAAAGATCGCTCATCGAATCTCTTCGGGCGCGGTGAAAAAGCTGAATTTGACCGCTTTCGCGTCGGTCAGTTTGAACGTGGCGAAGCGACCGTCGCCCGCCGTATAAAGTCCTTTCGGACCGGTCGGATCCGCCAGAACCGCGTCTTGGACTTCGATCCGATCGTCCTCTACGAGCGTAGCCGTAACGCGAAGCCACGAAGTTTGATCGTACATTCCGCAAAGTTCCACCTTCGGATTCGCCGCGATCTGCTTATAGACTTCCTTGAAGTTCCCGCAGCAGATAAACGCTTCCCCTTCGAATTCGGTAACGCTTCCGAACGGGCGAACCCTCGGCTGATCTTTCTCGACCGTCGCGATATAAAACACGCCGACCTTTTTGAGTTCTTCCACGATTTTATTCATATTATCTCCTTTTGAAAGGTTACCCTTCCCGAAAAACGGTTTTACGACACCCGGTCATTCCTTCCGTTTCGTCATGCGGCGACAAAGGCAGTAAACGAAGCAGATGCGCCCTTATCCGCGCTCAACCAAGGGCGCGGAACTTCTTAACCCCCACCACTTTCAACCAATACGCCAAGCCCACGTCGACTCCCGCGAACAAGACCGCGAGGATCAAGACGTAAAATCCGTCCCACATATATCGACCGACCCAAAGATACAGAGCCATAAGCGCCATCATAAACAGGTACTCCGAAAAGACGGAGATCAAGACGCTTGGCGATTGCTTCAACGCGACGACTTCGCTCGTCCATTTGAGATCGGGTTTGAGAAGGTTCAAAACCAAGCCGTACTCCGCGGTAAACAGCATAAACGCGAGGACCAAAAAGATCATTAAGACCGAGGAGAGCGCGCTCGCCCCGATCGCGTAAAGAGCCGCCGCCGAGACGAAGAGGACGGGGACGACCGTCAAAACGACGTGCATCGCGATCTTCGCGATGAAAACCTGCTCCGTGCGGATCGGCAGAGAAAGCAAGATCCAAATGCGGTTTCCTTCCAGCGTGACGGAAGGCGCGGTCAGATCATTTCCCGAGGAAAGCAGGCAGACGATCCCCGCCGCGAGGATCAAGCCTTCGCTTCTCGGCAAGACCTGCCCGATCGCGCCCGTCAAAGCGCGGATCTTCGCGCCCATAATGAAGAAGAACACGCCCGCGACGAGCATCATCAGCGTCCCGAACGAGCAGTTCAAAATGTAGTTCGGGCTGGACCCGTACCGTTTGAGTTCGCGCGTCAAAAGCGAAGCCCCGACTTTCGCCACGCGAATCTTTCCCTTTTTCGCTTTCACGGAAGCGGACTTTTTCGCCGTCGAAAAGCGAATGTAATTCTTCGTCAGAAGGAAATACGCCAAAAAGAACAAGCCCGCCGAGATCGAAGAGAAGATCAGCATCGACAAAGGATTGCCTTCCGCCGCGACCCCCATATGATAAAACGGGAACATCCACTTTTTGATCGCTTCCGGGACGGTCGTCAGTTGCATAAGTTTCATAACCGCCGACTGCGCCTTGAAGTACAGGAAGTAATACAAAGCGAGCATCAAGATCGAGATCGCGACGGTAAAAACGGTCTTGCTTTTGACCTTTCGGACGATCGCCGCGACGACGAAGCCGAGCGCGATCGACAAGGCGACGACGAACGCCGTCACGAAGACGGAGAGCAACAGCGTGTTCACGACGCAAAGCACCGTGACTTTGCGATAGATCACACGCGCGAGAAACGCGGGAATCAAGACGAGCGCTTCATACAGCGCCGCCATGATCGCGACCGAAAACACGCGCACGAGGACGATCTTCGAAGGCGGGATCGGAAGGGAGAGAAGAAGCTCGTTATCCTTCGCGTCGAACACCGAAAAATAGGTGTTGAAGACGCTGCCGAGGATCCCGAGCGCGATCGCGATCAGACCCATTACGAAATAGTAAAGACTCATCATATCGTCGCTCGCCGTCGCCAAGATCGTCTTGCCGAGCATAAAGAACATCGCGCCGATCCCGACGAAGATCAAAGCGAACATAAAGACGAATAAAATCAGAGAGCCGCGCGTCCTTCTTTTTCCCGTGCGGCGGTCTTTCAAAAACTGCGCGCCGAGTTCGAGAAGCTGCTTTTTGAGAAGGGCTTTCAGCATCTTACGCCTCCAATTCGAGGAAGATATCTTCGAGAGAAGAATCTCCCTTGACTTCGTCCATCTTGCCGAAGGTCACGAGCTTGCCCTGCTTGATGATCGCGACGCGATCGCAGAGCCTTTCCGCGACTTCGAGAATATGGGTGGAAAAAAGGATCGCGCCCCCTTTCGCGCAGAAGTCCCGCATGATCTCTTTCAAGACGAAACTCGCCTTGGGATCAAGCCCGACGAAAGGCTCGTCCAAAAGAATGAGCTTCGGGGAATGGATCAAAGCGGAGATCACGGCGAGCTTTTGCTTCATACCGTGGGAATACGAGCCGATCGGCGCGCCGAGCTCTTCTTCGGAGAGTTCGAGATCGCGCGCGTACTTCAAAATGTTCGTTTTGCGCTCTTCCTCGGACAAGCCGAAAATATCCGAGATGAAATTCAGATACTGCATCCCGGTCATATAATCGTACAGGTCGGGATTGTCGGGAATGTAGGCGAACTTGCGTTTCGCGTCCAGCGGGCGCGTCGCGATCGGGTCGCCGTCGATCAGGATCTCTCCCTCGTCGAACGCGAGGATCCCCGCCACGCATTTCAACGTCGTCGTCTTGCCCGCGCCGTTATGACCGATAAACGCGCAAAGCTCGCCCGCGCCGACGGAAAACGACACGTCGTCCACCGCTTTTTTCGCCCCGTATGCCTTACTTAAATTTCTGATTTCGAGCATCTTCGCTCCTCCTTTTTTCATTCCTCGCCCTATGGGCGAAAAACCGCTTTCGATCTCACTTTTCCGCCTCTTTTTTCCGACGAATCGAAAGACCGTTGCGCTTATTATACTTCCTCGCGCACGCACCTGTCAATACAACCTTACGGATCAAAGATCCGCCCCGCGCGCGCCCCGTAATTTCATTTGCTTTCGATCCCGTTTTGCATTATACTTATAAACACGGAGGAAATTATGGAAGTTCGCACGAGATTTGCCCCGAGTCCGACGGGGTTTATGCATATCGGAAACTTACGCACCGCCCTTTACGCCTACCTTTTCGCAAAAGCGAACGGCGGTAAGTTCATCGTCCGCATCGAAGACACCGATCAAGGTCGTTACGTCGAAGGCGCGGTGGACGTCATTTTCAACACGCTGAAACAAGCGGGGATCGAATACGACGAAGGCCCCGGCAAAGAGGCTTCCGAAGACAGCTACGTCCAAAGCGAGCGCAAGGCGATCTATAAAAAGTACGCCGAAGAGCTCATTCGCCGCGGCGGCGCGTACTACTGCTTTTGCAAAGGGCGCGACATGACGGACGGCGGGACGGTCAAGTACGACAAACGCTGCTACCGCCTCTCCAAAGAAGAAGTCGCGGAACGCCTCGCGCGCGGCGACAGCTACGTCGTTCGCCAAAACATTCCCGAAACGGACGGTGTCAGCTCTTATACCGACCTCGTCTACGGCGAGATCAGCGTCGCCTATAAGGATATGGAAGACGCGGTCCTTTTGAAAAGCGACGGAATGCCGACGTATAACTTCGCGAACGTCGTGGACGATCATCTGATGGGGATCACGCACGTCATTCGCGGAAACGAATATCTTTCCAGCACGCCGAAGTACAATTTGATCTACGACGCGTTCGGCTGGGAACGCCCGCAATACATCCACCTGCCCCCGATCATGAAGGATAAGGAGCGCAAACTCAGCAAGCGTTACGGCGACGCGAATTTCGACGATTTCGTTAAAAAAGGCTATCTGCCCGAAGCGATCGTCAACTATATCGCCCTGCTCGGTTGGAGCCCGAAGAATAACGAGGAAATGCTCTCGATGGACGAGCTGATCCGCCTCTTCTCCGTGGACGGCGTCTGCATCTCTCCCGCGATCTTCGACGAAGCGAAACTCCGCTGGTTGAACGGAAACTATATCAAGAAAATGACCGTGCCCGAATTCATCAAAGCGGCGAAGCCCTTCCTCGACGCGTCCAAGGTCGGCGGCAAGTACGACTACGAGCTTCTCGCGCCCCTTTTGATCCCCCGCGTCGAGATCCTCTCCGAGATTCCCACTCTCGTGGACTTCCTCGAAGAGTACGGCACATTCGATCTCGCGCTTTTCAATCATCAAAAGATGAAGACGGACGCCGCGCTTGCGAAAAAAGCGATCGAAGCCGCCCTGCCCGCGATCGAAAAAATGGAGAATTGGGATATGACCGTCCTGCACGATCTTCTCGTCTCCGAAGCCGAAGCCGCGGGAATGAAGAAAGGACAGATGCTTTGGTCTTTCCGCATCGCGATCACGGGAAGAGCTTCGACCCCCGGCGGCGCGACCGAAATGGCGGAACTCCTCGGGAAAGACGAGACGATCCGCCGCCTGAGATTCGCTTTGGATCTCCTCGAAAAGGCGGAATAACCCCGATTTGATTTTTCAAAAGCAAACGAAAAAAGGCGTGGCAGATCACCACGCCTTTTTTCTGCGATTTATCGCCCGTTATTCGGTAACGGATATAGTTATTATACTTAGTATCCATAGAAACTGAACCCCCCTTCCGTCGGATTCGTCGGAAAAATTCGAGTTTTCCGTCGAACCCGCGAGAATGCGTGCGAACGACGCCCGTTCCCGCGCCCCCTAAAAAAGGAATCCGACCGAAACGGCAACGCGATTTAGGGACTTTTGCTTACGCGATTCCCGAAAAAAATAAAAAAGACGGCAAGGAAACTTGCCATCTTCTTTTCGTATAAACTTCCCGCTTAAAGATCCTAATCAAACGGAACGTTTAAGCGGACGCGGCGTTATTTGCGCTCGCCGAGAGGCTTCATCGTCGGGAACAAAAGGACGTCGCGGATCGATTTCGAATCGGTCAGGAACATAACCATTCTGTCGATCCCGATCCCAAGACCGCCCGTCGGCGGCATTCCGTATTCGAGCGCGGTGCAGAAATCCTCGTCGTAGGGTTGCGCTTCTTCGTCGCCCTGCGCTTTCGCCGCCATTTGCGCTTCGAAACGCTTCCTCTGATCCAAAGGATCGTTGAGCTCGCTGAACGCGTTTCCGCCCTCGGAAGAGCAGATGAAAAACTCGAAACGCTCCGTCAAGCGGGGGTCGGAAGGCTTTCTCTTCGCAAGCGGGCTAACCTCGACCGGATAATCGGTAATGAAGACGGGACCCGTGAGTTTTTCCTCGACAAACGCGTCGAAGATATTGTAAAGCGCGTTGCCCCAAGAGGTGCTCTCGGGCATATCGAGCCCCATTTTGTTTCCGCGCGCGATCAGCTCGGGAAGCGGATCGTTATCGAAATCCAACCCCGTGTACTTCTTGACGGCTTCGACCATCGTCAGCCTTTCCCACGGCGTTTGGAGATGGAGTTCCTGCCCTTGGTAGTTGATATCCAAGGAGCCGACGACTTTCATCGCCGCGGCGGTGTAAAGCTCTTCGGTGATGTTCATCATCTCGTGATAATCGACGTACGCCTGATAGATCTCGATCGTCGTGAATTCGGGGTTATGCTTTGTGTCCATCCCCTCGTTACGGAACTGTCTGCCGATCTCGTAGACCTTTTCGAAGCCGCCGACGATGCAGCGTTTCAAATGAAGCTCCGTCGCGATACGCATATACATATCGATATCGAGCGTGTTGTGGTGCGTGATGAAGGGGCGGGCGTTCGCGCCGCCGGCAAGCGTGTTCAGGACGGGGGTCTCGACTTCGATAAACCCTTTTCCGTCCAAGACTTCGCGGATCGTGGAAATGATCTTACTGCGCTTGATGAAGACTTCTTTGACTTCGGGGTTCGCGATCAAGTCGACGTAACGCTGGCGATAGCGAAGGTCGGTATCCTGCAAACCGTGGAACTTCTCGGGAAGAGGCAAAAGGGATTTGGAAAGAAGGGTGTAGCCTTTCGCGTGAACGCTGATTTCGCCCGTCTGCGTGCGGAAGACGAAGCCTTTCACGCCGATGATATCGCCGATATCAAGCTGCTTGAACGCCATATATTCGTTCTCGCCGATATCGTCCCTTCTGACGTAGATCTGGATCTTTCCGTCTCCGTCCAAAAGGTGCGCGAAGCTCGCTTTTCCCATAATGCGGCGGGAGACCAATCTGCCCGCGATCGAGACTTCTTTTCCGTCCAGCTCGTCCGCCGCGCTCTTGATCTCTTCGGAAGAATGCGTCTTCTCGTACTTGACGATCGTAAACGGATCTTCGCCTTTCTCGACCAAAGAGGCAAGCTTCGTCAGCCTGACCTTTTTCGCTTCCTGTATATTTTCCAAGGTGTTTTGTTCTTCCATAATCGCTCCTCTTCGCCGCGGAAAACCGCAAGCGGAAAAAAGGCGCATCCGCTTTTTGCGAATGCGCTTCGTTCTATTTGCGGATATTCAATATTTTATATTGACTTACGCCCGCGGGTGCTTTGACGTCGACGATTTCACCCTTCTTATGCCCAATCAAAGCCGCGCCGAGGATCGATTCGTTCGAGATCTTGTGATCCGCATAGTTCGCTTCCGCGCTGCCGACGATCTTGAATTCTTCGGTCTCGTCGTATTCGATATCGTGGACTTTAACGAAGCAGCCGACGCTGACGGTCGTCGTGTCGATCGCTTCGCCGTCGATGACCTTTGCGAGTTTCAAAGTCTCTTCGAGCTCGCGGATATGCCCTTCGACGATACCCTGCTCGTCCTTCGCGGCGTCATACTCCGCGTTCTCGCTGAGGTCGCCGAATTCGCGGGCGAGCTTGACTCTTTCCGCCGCTTCGGGTCTCTTTTGCTTGATATAGAAATCCAGTTCTTCTTCTAACTTTTTATATCCCTCTTTGGTGAGTACGATCTCTGCCATAATCTCTCCTTTCTCCCTTTCGGAAGAGCCGCAAACGCGGCGCGCCGCCTCTCTCCGAGGCGTGAAAAATCAAAAAAAAGCGCAAACCGGATACCCGTCTGCGCTTTTTCTTCCGAATTATTCTTTATCGGAACCCGGCTCGGGCAAAAGCGCCATCACTCTCGCGCGTTTGATCGCGGTCGCGAGAAGTCTTTGGTGCTTCGCGCAAACGCCCGTGGAACGTCTGGGAGCGATCTTGCCGCTCTCGGTGATGAACTTTTTGAGCTTTTGCACGTCCTTATAATCGATTTCCGTTACTTTATCCACGCAGAAAATGCAAACTTTTTTCTTCGCGGGTTTTCTCATGGGGCGCTTTGCGCCTTTATCTTCCATATTTTTCATAACAAACTCCTAATTAATTGATGTTGATCAGAAGGGAAGATCGTCTTCCGTCACAGCCGAACCGATGCGCGCGGATTGCGGCGCGGAAACGGGAGCGGGAGCGACGTCTCCTTCCATACCTTTGGTGGAAAGGAATTGTACTTCGTCGGCAACGATCTCGGTGATGTAGCGCTTGGAGCCGTCGTTCGCGTCGTACGAACGGGTTTGCACCGAACCCGCGACCGCGGCTTTGCTGCCCTTTTTCAGGAATTTGCCGCAGTTCTCCGCCTGCCCTCTCCAAACGATGACGGGAAGGAAGTCGGTCTCGGTGTTTCCGAAACGCCTCGAAACCGCAAGGGTGAACTTGCAAACGGGAATACCGTTATTGGTGCTCGAAACTTCGGGATCTTTCGTTAAATTACCGATTAAAAATACTTTATTCATAATTTCCTCCGATTACTTTCTCGTGACCAAAAAACGAACTACGTTTTCATCGTTTCTCATCTGACGCTCGAGTTCCGCGGGAACTTCGGGAGCCGATTCGAAATTCATAAGAACGTAATAGCCTTCGGTCTTGTAATTGATGGGGTACGCGAACTTTCTCATGCCCCACTTGTCCACGGTGCTGACAGCGCCGCCCAAATCGGTGATAAGAGCGGAGAACTTGTCCGCTGCGGCCGCTTTGACTTCGTCCGTTGCGTCACCGTTCAAGATGTACAAAACTTCGTACTTATTCATTTTACTACCTCCTTTTGGACTTGATTGACCTTTGCTTTTCGCAAAAGTAAGGAAACTTGCGACGCGCGCAAGTAAAATCATTATAAAATATAATACTATAATTGTAAAGCGTTTTTTCAAAAAAACGCCGCGCCCGAAATTCAAGCGCGGCAAAATGACCGAATCTTTTATTTTTCGTCTTCCGATCGGATCGCTCGCGCGAGTTCTTCCGCGGCTTCTTCCGCCGTCTCCCGCGAAGGATGCTCGACCATAACGCGCACGAGGTTTTCCGTTCCGCTCGCGCGGACGAGGACGCGCCCCTTTTCGAAAGCGGTCTTGATCGTTTCGGCTTTTTCGCGGACGCGCGGGGAAAGCGCGCGCGTTTTATCCCGAACGGGGACGTTTCTCAAAACCTGCGGATAGACTTTTACGCCCGAAAGATCGGGAAGCGAGCCCTCTTCTTTTACGATCTTCGCGAGCGCGAGCCCGACGAGGAGCCCGTCGCCCGTCATTAAAAGGTCGCCGAGGACGATATGCCCCGATTGTTCGCCGCCGAGATTCAATCCTTCCGCTTTCATCGTCGCCGTGACGGCGCTGTCGCCGACCGCGCAGGAAACCGCTTCGATTCCTTTTTCGGACAGGCTTTCGAGAATGCCGCCGTTCGTCATCACGGTCAGCGCGATCTTATTTCTTTTCAGCCGCCCCGCCTCTTTCATTTTACACGCGAGGACGTACGCAATCCGATCCCCGTCGAGGACCTCTCCTCTTTCGTTCGCCGCCGCGATGCGATCCCCATCCCCGTCCAAAGCGAATCCGAGCGACGCGCCGAACGCCGCGGTTTCTTTCGCGACGACGGAAGGAAACAGCGCGCCGCACGTTTCGTTGATCGCGTCGCCTCTTTCCCGCGCATTCAAAAGGCGCGCTTCCGCGCCCGTCTTCGCCAAAAGATCCTTAAACGCAAAGCCCGCGCCGCCCGCGAGATCGACCGCGAGTCGTACGCCGGACAGATCGCCCGCGAAGCGCAAAAGAAAAGCTTCGTAGGCTTCCTTGATCTCCCTATCGGGCGCGATCGCCTCATAGGAGAGAGAAAACGGACACCGCGCCGTCTCTTCTTCGAGCTTTCTTCGCGCCCTCTCTTCGAGTTTTCCTTCGCGCGAAAAGACTTTCAAACCGTTATGATCGGGCGGGTTATTGCTCGCCGTCACCATCACGGCGAACGGTTCCGACCTCTCTCGCAGGGAATAGTACAGCGCGGGCGTCGTCAGAAGTCCCGCGAAGATCGGAGTTCCCCCGCCCTTTCTCACGCCCGCCGCAAGCGCGGCGACAAGAAGGGGCGACGAGGGGCGATTGTCCGCTCCGATCAAAACGTCGCCTTCCCTACCGAGCGCGAATCCGAGGCGAAACGCCGCCTCGTCCGTTATCGTCTTTCCGTAGATCCCACGCACGCCGTCCGTGCCGAATTCGAATTTTTCCATATGGCATTGTATGCAAAAAACGGAGATTTCGTAACACAAAAACGAAATCGGAGCCTTTTCGCAAGACCGATTTCTCCCGCATATAATACGTTATGGCGAAAAAGGGAGGAATCGGATATGTGTGGGATCATCGGCTACGCGGGAAGTCGGAGCGCCGTCGGCGTCCTGATCGAAGGACTTAAAAATCTCGAATACAGAGGCTACGACAGCAGCGGGATCGCGGTCGCGGACGGGACGCACCTCTTCCTCGAAAAGAAAGCCGGGAAGCTCGAAAATCTCGAACGATCGCTTCTGAAAAAACGCGTCGAGGGAAAATGCGGCATCGGACACACCCGCTGGGCGACGCACGGCGCGGCGACGGACGAAAACGCGCATCCCTTTTTCTCGCGCTATGCGAAATTCGCGGTCGTCCATAACGGGATCATAACCAACTATCTCGAACTCGCGCGCTTTATGCGAGAGAGGGGCGTCTGCCTTTCTTCGGACACGGACAGCGAAGTCGTGGCGCATCTGATCGATTTTTACTACACGGGCGACGTCCTTTCCGCGACCCTTCGCGCCGTCAAAGACCTGACGGGATCGTTCGCGCTCGGCGTCGTCAGCGTCTATGAAAAAGAAGTCGTCTACGGCGTCCGAAAGGATAGTCCTTTGCTCGCGGGCGAAGGAAAAAACGGAAACTATATTTGCTCCGATCTCTCGGGTATCTCCGAAGATTGCGAAAAATATTACGCGCTTTCGAACGGAGAAGTCGCCCGCATTACGCCGCGGGAGATCCGTTTGTTCGGATTCGACGGAAAGGAGCGCGCGTTCCGCCCCGAGACGACGAGCGAATTCGAACGCGCTTTCGGCGCGAAAGACGCGGAATCTTTTATGCTCTCGGAAATCCGCGAAGTCCCGACTTCTCTTTCTTCCGTGTCGGAAAGCTATCCGGAAGAAGAGATGAAACGCCTTTTGCGCGAAAATTTCGGAAGATTTTGCCTGATCGGATGCGGAAGCGCCTATCACGCGGCGCTTTCTTTCAAAGCAGCGATGCGGGAGCTTTGCGGCGTTCGGACGGAAGACTCGGTCGCAAGTGAGTTTTTGACCGAACGCTGGGAGGGCGGCGATCGCCCTCTCGTCATCGCGGTCAGCCAAAGCGGAGAAACGGCGGACACCTTGAAAGCCGCTTTGAAAGCAAAAGAAAAAGGCGCGAAAGTCCTTTGCGTTTGCAACGTTCGATCGTCCTCGCTCGTTCGCCTGTCGGACGCGGCGATCCTGACCCGATGCGGAGCGGAACGCGCCGTAGCCGCCACGAAATCCTACGCGGCGCAAGTGATCGCTCTTCTTCGTCTTGCGTTGACATATGCGGAAATTTCGGGGAAAATGACGAAAACGGATCTCGAACGATATAAAGAGGAAATTTTCCTTCTTCCCGAAAAAGCGCGGGAAGCGTTAAAACTTGAAAAGTCCGTCGCGGAACTTTGCCTCCGCGTAAAAGACGCGAAAACCGTCTTCTTTCTCGGAAGAAACGCGGACTATTACGCGGCGAAAGAGGGGAGTTTGAAACTCAAAGAGATCAGTTATCTTTCTTCCGAAGCCTATCCGTCGGGCGAACTCAAACACGGGACGCTCGCGCTGATGGAAAAAGGCGTTTACGCTTTTATGATCTCGACGAATCCCGCTTTGAAAGAGAAAAACGCGTCCTCCCTCGCCGAAGTTAAGGCGCGCGGCGCGCAGACGATCGTCGTCACGAACGAGGATCGCGCGGAAGATTTCGGCGCAGACCGCTTTCTTCGGATTCCGAAATGCCCCGCCGTCTTTTCTCCCGCCGTGTCTTGCGTCGCGACGCAATTATTCTCGTATTATATCGCGAAGTACAGAGGATGCGACGCGGATAAACCGAGAAATCTCGCGAAGTCCGTCACCGTCGAATAAAAAGCGCGGATCCCCGCCGAGAGCCGAGGAACCGCGCCGTTTTCAAAAGAAAGATCGCGCCGACGAATCGTTTACGCGCCCGCTAAAAGATGTTCGTTTCTGAGAGAGGGGTCTTTGATCTTCGCGTTTACGCACTGCGCGAAAGAATCGAGACGTAAACCGTCGTAATCGGAAAGTCCTTGCCTGCGGAGTTCTTCGCCGAGCGCGGCGTTGATCCTGCGAAAACGGCTTTTCTTTTCGATCGATTCGCCGACCGTGTTTCCCGTCGTCAAAAGACTTTCGAAATCCTCTTTGAGCGAAGCGAACGTCGGAAGCTCGATGAACGCGCGGAAAACCCATTTATAATAGGGCATATATTTTTTTTCGAGCAAAAATGCCGCGTGCATCGCGTGTTTGACGTACTCGAAGACCGCGAGTTGCGCGCCCGCCGCGTCGCCGCGAAGGAGAAGCCGCCCGTAATTATATCCCGCCGCCTGTTCCGCCGCCGCCAAACAGCCTGCCAGTTTTTTCAAGCGAACGTCCTCGGGGAAAAAGGCGAGCTTCGCCCGAACGTCGGTAAGCAAACCGAGTTCGTCCGTAAAGATCTTGCCGTTCGTCGCTTCGAGAAGGGAATGCTCGGGGATCGCCATCCACTCCCCGATCGAAAGATCTCCTTCCGCGTTTCCGACCTTTTGAAGGAAGAAGTCCGCCGCGCGAACGACGCCCTTTCTGCCCGCGTCGAAGGAAACGTCCTTATTTCGTTTCAGCCCCATAAATTCGTCCGGAAGTTTCGCGTACGCTCTCTCCAAGCGAAACGCCGTCTTTCGATCCACGACCTCTTCGGGCGGGAGAAAGATCGTAAAGCCCGGCTCGAAATCGTGATCCTTGGAGATCTCGTCGTCATAGCCGTAACACTCCGAACCGCTCCCGATCAACGCGACCGCGACGATGCTTTTCAGCTCGGGGAATTCCTCGGAGAGCATCTTTTCTCCGAACGTGCGATAGTACTTTTCCGCGATTTCAAGACCCGTCATTTCTTCTCTCCGTATATTCTTTCCGCTTCGGCTTTGAGTTCCGACTCGGTCATAAACCACCCGTAATATCCGAAAACGGACGCGCATTTTTCCGCGACGAACGCGTAATTTCCGTCCTTTTTCAGCCCCTCTTTTTTGAGGAGTGTTTCCGCTTTTTCGAGGTGCGATTCGATCTCTTCCGCGCCTCCGTCGAGCCCGTTTTCCGCTTCCGCAAGCGACGCGAGATTGAGCTCGGTGATCGCCTGCTCCGGTTCGCCGCCTTCCTTTTTTCCGATCACGTCCAGCGCAAGCGCATACAGGGCGCGCGCTTCCCCAAACCGTCTCAGATCGACGAGGGCGAGCGCGAAATTATTGTATAACCCCGCGAGACGTTCATCCGTCTTTTCGAGTTTTTCTTCATAGATCGCCCGCGCCTTTTCAAAGAGGGGGATGCCCTTCTCGGCTTGCCCGAACGCTTTATAGACGGTCGCCGCGTTCAAAAACGCCGTAGCCGCCCCGACGGAATCCTCGATCCCGAGCTTTTTCGCGAGGGAAAGCGCCCTGCCCGCCGCGTCGATCGCCTCTTCTTTCTTGCCGAGTTTGCGGAAAAGTCCCATCTGCTCTTCGCGGAGGGAGAATTCGCCGCGCTCGTCCTTCCCGAATTTCGCTTCCTCGATCCAGTACGCCAAATGACGCTCCGCGGACGCGAAATCGTTACGCGAAAGGTATTCGTCCAGTTTCTCGATCGCGCGACGCACGTCGATCGGTTTTACGTCGTCCGACGTAAATCCGTCCGTGCAGAACGGGCATTGGGGATCGGTGTAATCGGTAACGTCCCAATCGAATTCCTTTTCGGTCATATGAACCCTCCTATTCTTTGATCGCGCGCGCGATATATTCGGCATAAAGCCGCGCGACGTCCACGCCCGTTACGGCTTGAATGAGTTTGAAATGCGCGTTCGAATTGACTTCCGTCAGAAGATATCCGCCCTTTCTCTCCAAAAGATCCACGCCCGCGTAACACAAGCCGAGCGCGTTCGCGGCTTTTTCGGCGATCGAAGCGAGTTCCGCCGTGAGTTCGATCTTTTCCCCAATTCCGCCGAGTTCGGCGTTCGCGCGGAATTCGCCCTCTTTTACGGCGCGGCGGCGCATCGCGGCGACGGCTTTCCCGCCGATCACGATGACGCGGAGATCGGTAGCGCCGCAATCGATAAATTCCTGATACAAATGCTTTTCGCGAAGAAGTTTCGCGCGAAGCTCCGCAAGTTCCGCGCCGTTACGAGCGAGAAAAACCTGCTTTCCGAACGCGCCGTAGCAATTTTTCACGACGACGGGGAATCCGAGTTCATTTTCGACCTTCTTTATAAAATCGCCGTCGTCCTCTCCCGCGAAGAACAAAGGCGAAGGGATCGTCTTCGGTTGCGGGACGCCCGCTTTCAAAAGGGCGATATGGGTCAGCATTTTATCGTCCGCGAGGCGGATCGATTCCGCGGAGTTAAAGAGCCGGACGCCCTTTTCTTCGAGAAGCCGCGCGACTGCGTCGTCCTTATCGAGATAGACGGCAAAAGAAAACGGCGCGTTTCCTTTCGCTCCGTTTTCCACCCGCATAAAAAGATCGCCCGCCGTAACGAGCGGCGCGGAAAGTCCGAGATCCGACAACGCGCGCGAGATCGCGCGCGCGCCTTCGTCGCCGCCGCGCCAATAGGCGTTGACGACGACCGCTCCCTCAGATCTCGTCGATATCATAGGGCGTAACCTGATAGACGTAATAGTTCAGCCAGTTGTAAAAAATCAAATTCGCGGTGCTCTTCCAACTGACGTTGACGGCGTCGCCGCGATCATTAAAATAGTGGACGGGGGGATCGATCTTATCGCCCCTGTTCAGATCGCGCTGATACTCTTTCAAAAGCGTGTCGCGATCGTACTCCGAGTGACCGGTCAAAAAGATCTTTTTATCGTCGCGACTCTTGATGATCGAGATCCCGCAATCGGCGCCGCGCGCGAGGACTTTGAGATCGGGGCAAGCGAGAACCGCTTCTTCTTCGATCTCGGTATGGCGGCTCATCGGGATATAAAACTCGTCGTCCAAGCCCTTCAAAAGAGGATCGTAGGGATCGACGGCGGAATTCTTGTAAATGCCGAAAAGCTTCTTCGGAAGCACGCGTTTTTTCACGCCGTAATGGTAATAAAGTCCCGCCTGCGCTCCCCAGCAGATAAACATCGTAGACGTGACGTTTTTCTCCGCCCAAGCCATAATGCTTTCGAGTTCTTTCCAGTACTTGACGTCCTCGAATTCGATGGTCTCTACGGGTGCGCCCGTGATGATGAGCCCGTCGAAACGGCGTGCTTTGATCTCGTCGAACGTCTTATAAAACCGCATGAGGTGCGTCCCGGAGACGTGCGTCGGCGTGTAGGTATCGGTCTTGATCAAAGTGACCTTGACTTGCAAAGGAGAATTACTGACCAGCCTCAAAAGCTGCGTTTCCGTTTCCACTTTCGTGGGCATCAAATTGACGATCGCGATCTCGATCGGGCGAATGTCCTGCGAAGAAGCGCGAACGTCTCCCATAACGAAAATGTTCTCATCGGATAAAATTTGAAACGCGGGAAGCGCCTTCGGTATAACGATCGGCATAAGTTCTCCTTCCCCCTTTCGGGGCTTTTATTTCGCGAGCGATTGCTCGATGTCCGCCAAAATGTCCTTCTCGTTTTCGAGACCGACCGAAAGGCGGATGAAATCCTCGCTGATCCCGCAATCGATCAAATCCTGATCGGAAAGCTGGCGGTGCGTGGTGGACGCGGGATGCAGGACGCAGGTGCGGCTGTCCGCGATGTGGGTCAATTGACGAATGAAATTCAGGTTGCGGATAAAGTCCGCGGCTTTGGCTCTGCCGCCTTTAACGCCGAAGCAGACCATTCCGCCGAATCCGCCCTCGAAGTACTTCACCGCGAGCGCGTGATTCTCGTCTTCTTCCAAACCGCAGTATTTGACCCAAGAGACGTGGGGATTCTTTTTGAGAGCGCGCGCGATAAACATCGCGTTTTCGCTGTGCTTCTTCATTCTGAGGTGCAGCGTCTCGGAGCCGAGGTTCGCGAGCCAAGCGTTAAAGGGGCTCGGGCAGACGCCGATATCGCGCATAAGCTGCATTCTCGCCTTCAAAGCGAACGCCGCGGGACCGCCCTCGTCCACGTACACCGTGCCGTGGTAGCTCTCGTCCGGCGTGTAGAAATCGACGTAACGCGGATTGCCGCGGAATTCGAAATTGCCGCCGTCCACGACGAGACCGCCGACCGCGACCGCGTGCCCGTCGAGATACTTCGTCGTGCTGTGGATGACGACGTTCGCGCCGTACTTGATCGGCGTAACGAGGCAGGGAGTCGCGAGCGTGTTATCGATGAAAAGAAGGATCCCGTACTTTTTGCAAAGCGGCGAGAAACGCGCGAAATCGAAGATCGTCATCGCGGGATTCGCGATGGTTTCGCCGAACATCAACTTGGTCTTATCGTCGATCAAAGCCTCGATCTCTTGATCCGTCATTCCGGGGTTTATAAAGCGGCACTCGATCCCGATCTTCGCGAGGGTCACCTTCAAAAGGTTGAACGTTCCGCCGTAAATGGTCGGGAACGCGAGGATATTATCTCCGCTTTGCGCGACGGTCAGGACGGCGGAAAGCGTGGCGGATTGCCCGGACGAAGTCATCATCGCGGCGACGCCTCCTTCGAGCGCGGCGACTTTTTCCTCAAACGCGGACGTCGTCGGGTTGGAAATGCGCGAGTAAATATGACCGTCTTTCGGGACGTCGAACAGGTGCGCGAGCTCTTCCGGCGTGTCGTAAGCGTAGGTCGTCGATTGATAAATGGGAAGCACGTTCGCGTCGCCGCTCTTCGGCGTATATCCCGCGTGCAAACAAAGACTTTCTTTTTCCATAATTCCTCCTAAATTGCCCGTTCGGCTTCCCGTTCGAGCTGTTTTTCTTTCAAAGCATTTCGCTTATCATAGTTGTGTTTGCCTCTGGCAAGTCCGATCTCGAACTTGACGAGAGAATGCTTCAAATAGATCTTCGTGGCGACGATCGTGTAGCCTTTTCGCTCCACGGCGGCGCGCAAACGATCGATCTCGCGCCGATTCAGAAGCAAGGCGCGGTCGCGCCTCGATTCAGGGTTATAGAAACTTCCTTTTTCATAGGGCGCGATATAAAAGTTTTCGAGGATCGCCTCGCCGTTTTTGATCGAAACGAAGCTGTCCGCAAAGCTGACTTTTCCGCCGCGGACGCTCTTGACTTCGCTTCCCACGAGGACGACGCCCGCCTCGTAGGTCTCGTCTATAAAATAGTCGTGATAGGCTTTTTTATTTTGAGCAACGATCTTAACGTTTTCCATTTTTCCTAAAAAAACGGGGGCAGTAAAGCCCCCGCAAAACGTCTGATTTTCTTGATCAGAAAGGCTTTACGACGAAGAACACGACGGAAACGACAAGCATCACTGCGCCGAGAATCAACGTCACGCGCTTCAAAATCTGCTCCTTGCTGCGACCTTTGTTCTTGCCGTAGAAAGTGTCGCTGCTGCCGCCGGAGATCGCGGACACGCCGCCCGACTCGCCCTCTTGCATCATAACGACGACGATAATGGCGACCGAAAGGACCGTCATCAAAATAATGAGTACGTTCGCAATAACTTCACGCGCTTGCTTGGTGATCGCGCCGATCATAAAATCCAACATAAAAAACACTCCTGCTTTTTTTCGTTTTATCATTTTATCATATAAAGAAATATAAATACAACTGTTTTTCACCGAAATATCCAATTTCGCCCCTCCCCCGAAAACCGCGGGAAAACCCGAAGGAATCCCCGCTCCGAACAGCAAATTCGAGGCTTTTTCTCAAAAAACCAACCGACAACCGTTCATTCCGCTCGCGTGGACGACGTCACGCAACCCCGGCGAGCGCGAATTACTTCCCATTATTCCGAAAACTCTATTTCGGCGGAGAAGAATCGCAAGCCTCTCCGAATTCACAATGCAAATACAAAGAGGGAGGCAAATTCGAGGCTCGATGAGGATCGCGCGGGCACGTACTCTTCGTACGTAACCGCACGATCCGAAATCAGTAAACAAAGGATTTGCCCGCTATCTGTATTCGCCTACGCGGCGAAAGAGCCGCAGCGCGATCACCGTCTTATCATCCTCCCCCGAAACGTACGCCGCGTCCGAAAGCACCGCATCCGCCACCGTCTGCGGGTTATTTGATCGGCAACTCTCCGCCACGCGGACGACTCCGTCCGCTCCGATCGCGTCCGTAACGCCGTCCGTGGAAAGGATGACGACGTCACCGGGGTTTAGTTTTCTCCTCGAAACGGCGGGGCGAATCTCGCGCAAAATGCCGAGCGGGAGCGCGCCCCCTTCGACGATCTCGCTTCCCTCTCTGCGGCAAATCACCGACTCGGGCGCGGAAAGCTTGATGAAATCCGCTTCGCCCGTTCTGAGGGAGACGACGCACATATCGAGGGTTTGAAAGGAGCCGTCGTTTCGAACGGTCAAAAGGCGGTTGATAAGCGGCAGGACGACTTTTTCGTCCACGCCCGTTTTATAGAAGTTTTCCACGAGTCCGATCGCGGCGTTCGCCCCCGAAAAGGCTTCGCCGCCGCTGCCCATTCCGTCCGACAGCGCGACCATGATCCGATCGCCGCGGATCCTCGTTACGCTTTTGACGTCGCCCGAGCGCTCCGATCCCTCTTTACGCATCGCGGCTTCTCCGACGATCGCGTCGAACGCAGGCGCCCGTTCGAAGGTTGCGGAGGCTTGCCCCGCGCCCGCGAATCCGACGCTTTCGAGCGTCAGCGGGACGCCGACGGCGCGCGCGACCGCGCGCAAAGCGCGAGGATCTTCCGCGTCGCGCTCGGGAAGCGTAACCGTGACCGACAAATATTCTCCGTCCTCGACGACCATCGCGTCCGAAGCGGAGACGCCTTCCGCCGCAAGCGAAGAGAGAATCTTCCTTTCCCGCTTTCCGTCGAAGGTGACGACGCGGCGCGTCTCCTTTTTCAAGACGTCCAAGACGCCCGCGATCCCCGCAAGACCGACCGCCATCGCTTCCCTCTCTTCTTTGAGCGCGCCCGCCCGCTCGCTCTCCTCCGAAAGACAGAGAACGGCTTCGTTTAGGTCATCCAAGATCCTCTTGATCTTTCGGCAGTTCCCGCCGAGATAGGGAGAGATGTCGACGATCGTGGCTTTTCCCTTTTCGATCGCGCGGCAGACGGTGTCTTCAAACAGCGCGGAAGTTTCCCCGCCCGCTTGCTTCGAGCAATCCTTATAGCCCTCGCACCCTTCGCAGAGCGACCGCGAAAGCGAACGGGAGATGCGCCGCGCGGCGTCCGAAGTCTCCGCGGAAGAAACGTAAAAGGACAAATTACCCGAAGTCTTTCGAAGCGCGTCCGAGACGAATCCGAGCTTTCCGCTGAGGTCGAGCCGCGCCTTATTGACGACGGCGCGCGCCGAAACGCCGCTCCCTTTCCCGAAGCGAAGCGCGAGCGCGCTTCCCCACTCGGCGGGTAAAAACGCGGCGAATAAACCGCCCGAAACCGTCAGCGCGAAATTATACGGCGACACGAGCGGGCGATAAAGAAAAGAGACGCAGGCTTCCGCAAAGAGGACGCAGAACGCGCAAAGAACGCGCCTTTCTTTGAAAACGAGCGCGACGGATAGCGCGAGAAAAACTGGAAGCGCAAGCGCGCATTCCCCCGAAGAGACGATCGCGCCGAGGGAAAAGCAAAAGGCGAAGACGGCGCCTTCCGCGCCGAGACAGGAAAGAGGCGGGATCAACGCGGCGAGCAAAAAAGCATAGGGCGTTATGCCGAACGCCTGCGTCGCGAACGCGCCCGCGCCGAGCGCGAACAGGGAAAGACCCGCGACGAATTTTTCGATCTCGCCGAACGAAAAACGCCGCGAACGCCGCGCGAACGAGGATCGGACGACAAGAAGCGAAACCATCGAAGACAGCGCGTCCGAAGCGAAAAAGGAGACGTAATCGCTGAGCGGCAGAAACGGAAGCGCCGCAAGCTGGGTCAGAAAGCAGAGAAGGACGGCGTACGCCCCTTGAAAGCGGCGGCGTCTCAGCCGACAAAGGGAAAGGACGAGTCCCGCGCCGAAAAGAATCGCGATCGAGCGGATCAAATACGGGATCGACGGAAAAGCGAGCGCCGTGGCGGCGAGAAAGACGGGCGCGGCGAGAAAAAAGCTCTGCCCCGCGGAAATCGAAAGAAAAAACACGCCCGAATAAAAAGGCGAAAGAGAGAAAGGAAGCGAAGCGCGCGAGAAAAGATAGGTCGCGGCGAAAGCGGCGAGGCAATACGACGCGCCGCGCAAAAGTCGGTTTTTCATAATCCGATTATACCTGCCGCCGCGCGTCGGATTTTCGCGAAGAGCGCGGAAGTATCTTTCATTTTGTCGATTTCGAAAGGATCGGCGAGCGCCGCGCCCTCCCCCCTCTTTTTTCCCTCGGGCAAAACTATTTACTTTTTCTCGATTTTCGAGTATACTGTAAGAAACCTTTCGGAGCGGAGAAGTATGGCGGAAACGATTCGGGAACCCAAACAAAAACGTTCTATCGAGAAAAAAGAGCGCATCATAAAAGCAGGCTACGACCTTTTTGCGGAAAAAGGCTATTTCAGCACGAACACCGCGGAGATCGCAAAAGCCGCCGGCGTCTCGACCGGCATCGTCTACGGATATTTCCACGACAAGCGCGACATCCTTCTCGGCGCGATGGAGATCTATATCGAGAACGTCTTTACCCCGATCTTCTCGCTCCTTTCGGAAATTACTTCGCTCGACTTCGCCTCGATCATTCCGAGCGTCATCGATTACGCGATCCTCGTCCACCAAAACAACGCCGCGATGCACACAACCCTGCACTCGCTTTCCTCGGAAGACGAAGTCGTCGCTTCCCGCTTCTCCGATCTCGAAGAAGAGGTCACGAAGAAGATGTCCGCGCGCCTTTTCGAGCTCGGCTATCCCGAGAAGAACACCTATGAAAAAGTCCACGCGGCGATGAACGTCGTCCAGTCGATCGCCCACGAGGAGATTTACGACCGCCACGCCTATATCGATTACGCATCGATGCGCCGCCTCGTCACCGATATGCTCGTCAACTTGTTTGAGGGAAAAGAATAAACGAATTAATTGTAACAAATGGAATCCTTTAACGATTCCTGTTTCATCAAACCACTTCTCTTGCGAGCAAATTCATAAATCATCATCCTAATTAGTTTTTTTACAGATGAATTTATATTATTATTGTGTGTCGAAACAAATCTCCTATTCTTATAGAACAATTCGATATTCTTTAGTTTGCCCATTTTTCTAACTCAGTTGCCTTTTGCGGATCTAACATTGTTATTCTATTTAATAACTCGCCATTGTTTTGTTTGTATTCTCCTTTCCATTTTATGTTGGTTTTTAAAAAACTAACAAACTCTGCTAAAGAACTCTTATCCGTAAGATAGATTACGAGCAATTTATAGAATGCTTCTGGGGTATCAATATGCGCGTTAATTAACAACAGTTTTTGTTTGTCTAATTCTTTATGAGATAACAATAATAACAAAGTTTGCTTGTAATCTGATTGAGTTGA
>JAIKVL010000034.1 GCA_024685775.1 Clostridia bacterium
TTTAACTCCCCAAAAACGATCTTTCCAATGTCTTGTCTTTGAATAAAAAACAAATACAATCATTTGAGTTTCAAAATCAACTTCCGGTAAAACCTCAAAAACCGAATTTAGCTGTTCCGTTTCGGTTATTATGCATCCTCTGGATCTCGGCGAAGCAGTATCATATATTTCCTCTCCATTTTCTATGTAAAGCCCTAAATGATATGTTGCGTTCTCTTCTAAAAAGGATTTTTTAACTCGTTCAAACGGATCTTGCGCAGTGATAAAATCTCTTGCAAACCCAACTATCATTTTGACATTGTAATTATACTGTGTCGGAATCTCTTTCTCTTTACAAGACGAAAAAATCGTAAAACAAAGGATCAAAAGTAATAAAATGCAAATAATCTTTTTTCTCATACTCCCTCCTTTCGTTCGATTTTATGCCCGCGCGCTCCGTGGTTACTCTATATTATCAAAATTTTACAGAAACGTCAATATGGGTTTTACAAAGGAAAAGGGCGGGAACTTCAAATTCCCGCCCTTTTCGTTTATATTTCGATTGCCCGCATCAAAAGAACGCGGCGTAACGCCCGATCAATTCGGCGACACGATCGAGTGTTATAAGCCCTTTCCCGATCGATACTTTCAAGTACTGCCCGTTGAACGCCTCGAAGATCGCTTCGGGGATCGACAGAAGCGCCGCGAATTCCTCATAAGTAAAGAGTCCGTAAGTCTGAACGTCCGCAGCGAACGAGATGGGATCGTATGCCATCGTCAGGGCATCCACCTCGAAAATGTTGATCAATCCTTCCGTCGCGCCCGGCATCGAGAGCATCCCGTTTACATAGAAGCAAAGATGTCTGTAGGTCACGGGGCTCCAAGCCGTCGTCTGTTCCGAATAGACGTCCACGGCTACAAGGGTAACGTTCGTTCGGATAAAATTTCCCGCGCCGTCTTCGCTTTGTTTGCTGAAAACGTGCCCGATATAGAGAGCGGCGTCATTTCGTAAAAAGACGTACTCGTTCAAGGTAACGTCCCAAAAAGCGTGCTCGTCTATGACCTTAACTTCCGTTCCGTCCGAGAAACGGAGTCGGATGATCTCGTAGACTGCCGAGGGATCGCTGTCGATAAAGAGGATCGGCGCGGAATCGAACGAACCCGTTTCGAGATTCCAAACCAAGAGCTCCTCTTCGCCCGTCAAGTCTTCCACAGCGACCTGCGTTCCGTCCGCAAGCGTAATAAGCGTTCCTTCTGCGACGCATTGACTACTCCATTTCGCGTAAAGCGTAACGTTATTGGGTGCGGACGGAATATCGTTATACTTCGTTCCCGAATTATCCGAATTCAAATACCATCCGCCGAAGTTATAACCTTTACACGTCGGATTCGAGATCGTGTTCATCGCTCCGTAATTAACGACGTTCGTTGCGTTTTTCGTAAATGATTTTACTTGAATTTTATCCGTGGAAAGCGTACACCCCCAAACGACGTAGTTTCCGTTTGCATTCCAATTACTTAACCAACCGCTCGGTTTGCTTGCGGGTTCGACGAAGATCGTTGAATTATTATTCCCCATAAAAGCATAATTCCCGATCGTCGTTACGGTCGATGGGATCACGAGTCGGCTTAGGTTGCAATTCTTAAACGCATAGGCGCCGATCGAACTCAACGCACTTGAAGCGGGCAAAGCAAATCCACTCGCAAAAGAAACGTTTTCAAAGGCGTTGTTTCCGATGGTAGTGACCGTTGCGGGAATCGTTTCGATTTCAGACAAGTTTGTGCCGCGGAAAGCATAAGCGCCGATCGAGACCAAGTTCGGCGAAAACGCAAAACTACTCAAACTGCAATGATCAAAAGCGTTTGCGGAGATCTGCGTAATGGTGCTTCCGAATAAGTCCGCTACTTCCAAGTTGTAACAATCCTGAAATGCTCTTGCGCCGATTGCAGACGCTCCCGATTGGACAAATAGCCAACGCATGATATCATCTTGCGCGAAAGCGTCCGCGGTAATACCTGAAACGGGAAGCCCATTATGAGAGGAAGGAATAAAGATCGCTCGCATGAATAAGTATAAAAATGCGTCATTGCCGCCGAGTCCCGTTACTTGATATGCGCTACTCTGCAATTGATAAGTGAGTCCCGGCGTTTCGAGTTTCGGGCATCCCCTAAAAGCCGTACCGTCTATATCCGTCACTCCGCAATACAGCCGAACGTCGCTGATATTCGTCGAAAGCGTTTGGATCGTTTCGGTTGAAATAAAGCGACACCACAGTTTATTGCTAACGGCAAGTTGCGCTTCGGTCGGCGTAAAGACGATCGTTTCCGTCCCATAAGTGGAACACTCGCGCCGCGCAATTTCGTATGTAAACGCAGTTTCTCCCACTCCGAGACAGGTATAAATTTCATATTGATCCGATGTCTGCAAATAGGAATGATAGAAGCTGAATTCATACGTTGCTCCCGCGATAAGCTCCGTATTCATATAGCGTTCGTCGTAATAACCGTTCGTGTAGGAAACGGTTTGATCCGCGATCTGCGTATCTTCTTCTCGACTCAAAAAGATAATCGTTTCCAAATTCGAGCAACCCGAAAAAGCATTTGCGTTAATCTCTGTTACGGAAATAAACTCGATCCGCGTAAGACTCGTTTGATTCTTAAATGCGTCCGCGGCAAGCTCCGTGATCGCACGCCCGTTTATGTAAGAAGGGATTACGACTTCTCCGCGCAGTTGCCCCGAGGTTATCTTGAACGCGCCCGATCCGGTTACTTCAACGATATTGAATCCCGACCATCCGTTACTTTGATAAGTGCTCTTCGTTCCGGACAGGACGACTAAATCCATATTCGCAGGAGTCCCTCCGAAACTTGTCAACTGAACGGAAGGATCAAAGGCGCAAAAACCGATTTTCGTAACGGAAGGCGGAAGCGAGATTGCAGATAGAGCCATACACCCCGCGAACGCTTCGTGTCCAATCGTTGCAAGAGCACCGGACGTTAAGGTTACCGTTCCCAAAACGTCACATCCATTAAAAGCCCTGTCTCCGATTTGCGTTACGTTACGCGGAATTTCAATATTGTTTAAAGAGGTACATCCGCGAAATGCTTCGTTTCCAATCGTAGTTAAATTACTTTGTAAAAGTAAATCGTGAGCAAAATTAACAGTTTCAAGGCTTGTTCCATTACGGAAAGCCCCGTCACCGATTGTTATAACAGATTTAGGAATCGTAATATCGGACAATGTAATACAATCGGAAAACGCTGAATTACCAATTGTCGACATCATTGAGTTTGAATTAAAAACAACCGTATCGAGATTTCGGCAATTCATAAATGCCGCATCACCGATCATAGTATAGTACTTTGGAATGGTAATATCACTAAGATTGATTTGATTTGAGAAGGCTCCACTTCCGACAATCGTTAGATAATGCTGGGTAAAACTTGCGGTTTGCGAATTATAGATCTTTATGGATGCCGGCAAAGTAAAAGAACCATTAAGCGGATATCGAACCGATTCGATTTTCTCTCCTGAAATATTATATAAATAGTCAACGCTCGTTGCGCCACAAATAGAACAAGTTAATTGTTGATGAGTATTATACATGGTTTGCAAAGCGATATAATTATGAGTATGGGTCGTGACGCTCATCCGAATTTGAAAGGCAAACCAACTTGCAGGAACCCATACCTGTGTTCTGCTATCGCCCCACCCATAATGCACCAAAAATCCATCTGTTCCATCTAATTTGGCATATCCATATGCAATTACAACATGAAAAAGTTCATTGTTAAACGGATGCATTCCTAGAACAATAGGATTACCTGCGTTGATATCGTTTTTAGCTATATCAATATCAAAAACACCCGATGTCAGCGAAATATTCGGTCGCAAAGCACTCGGTGTATAGGTGTTTAAAAAAATCACACCTGCATCTTTAACATAACCAATGGCTTGTCCAAGCAGTGGGAAACCACCCCAAAATCCTATCGTATATAATTCGTCAAAAAATGAATCGTCAGTTCCGATCATTGAACAACCTTGATAAGGCTCTGGATTTCTTTGAATAATAGGATAACCAGAAAAATCCCCGAAATTCAATCCCAAAAAAGAAGGTGGGATGATCCGCCTATCTGAATAATAATTATGATATCCCATCAACATTTGCAAGGCTACCGTTGTACAAACGCCGCCTGGATTTAATCCCGTATTTTTGTCGTTGCGATGATGTTTCGGATTTAATAAAAAATAATTGGCGGTTGGTATATAATGTATATCGGTCAAATCGTTAATCGAGAAACCATTAGCATCTTCTCCTGAAATAATCCCTACATTCCCACTTCTGTTGCCATTTGAACGGTTCATATTTTTTTGCAGATCAGCTTCGTTTTCTCTCGTTAACGGTTGCGAAATTATATGCTTTTGTTTTTGATCATCAGTACCTTCTCCATTTGCAACCCTTAAAGTGCCATTTATATTCAATATAAATGCGCTTATTATAATGCTAGTTATAACTATAATCCAAATATATAAATGTTTTTGCGTTTTATTTTTCATCAAATCTCCATTATAAATCAAAATGCTTTTTATTAATAAAACCAATGTGCCGCGAAACGACTTGCGGCTTATTCGGAACTCCGCCTACAAGTTCAAACGAATTTTCAGAAAATAGATTTATATAAGAATCTCCGCTTTTCACTGCGGGTATATACGTCCAACCATTTCGGGTTTCATACCGAATAAAATACTTTCTTTCTTCTTTCTTTCCGCGTACCGCAAAAGGGCTCTGCTCACAAAACTTTTGAATCCCATTTTCATCGGTTTCCCAAAGATAATCACCTTCCTCATCTTTATCGGAAGATATCGGCGACCACGCCGGTTCACCTTGTACCGCAGAAAGTGAGTACATACTTGAATCAAAATGCAAGCAACGAAATATCTTAAAATGCTCGTCTTGAATCGAAACGTACATATAGCCATATGGTTGAAACTCTACTAAGGAAAATTTGAGTCGGTCGTTTTCGTCATAGATGGGATACACCTCAAATCCCGTAGCACGATAATCATGACAGACCGTATTATTGCTCGTTATATAGCGCATGATTAATAAGTCTTCACCGTCAATAAATCGCTTTTGAATTCTTTCGCTGATCCTTTCGACATGCTCTGCTTCGGTGTACCAACTCGCTTTCTGATTGGTAAAAAACGCACTCAAAATCCCGCAGACGATCAAAACAATAAGAACAATGGCGAGCGTTTTTTTCGACGACTTCTTTCCCGTCTTTGATTTCTCCATTGCTTTTCCCATACTCCCTCCTTTCGTTCGATTTTATGCCCGCGCGCTCCGTGGTTACTCTATATTATCAAAATTTTACAGAAATGTCAATATGGGTTTTACAAAGAAAAAGCCCGTTCGTCCGAAGCGCGATACGGCAAGTTTCCTTTCGGAGAGTATTCAAGCATTTCCATTGTGCTTGCGAAAAAGACGGCGTATCCGTAATCTTCAAAATCAACGTACAAATAATCCGGCTCTTCGTCAAAACCGTAAAGATATTCCATACTCTTGATCGTTTTTTCACCGAAGATATCGTAAATAACGGTTCTTGCGTCAAGCGGAACTTCTTTTTCTTGCGCAAATTATGCCGGAAAACGAAAAGAATAAGAGTATGAAAAATAGTATTACAATCAGAGTCCCACAACAAGAATGAATCCTTTTCATTTTAATCTCCTTACTCAACTTTATTATTCAAAAATTTCCACTAAAACACTATTAACGACCAGTTTGTCTAAAATCAAGCCCAATACCGTTTGTTGCCGAACAGGGTTTGAGCTATCATTTCTTTTGTAACGTTCTTTTTTTATTAAAACGATCAAGCTGTCGCCTTCTTGTTTAATTCCCCAAAAACGGTCTTTCCAGAGATCTGTCTTTGAATAAAAAACAAATACAATCATTTGAGTTTCAAAATCAACTTCCGGTAAAACCTCAAAAACCGAATTTAGCTGTTCCGTTTCGGTTATTATGCATCCTCTGGATTCCGGCGAAACAGTATCGTAAACATATTCGCCTTCTTCTATGCGAAGTATCTGCCGATATGTTGTGTTGGCTTCCAAAAAAGATTTCCTGACTCGCTTAAACGGGTCTTGTGTAGTAGCAAACATTCTAGTAAACCCTACAATCTGCTCAACATTAAAATTATACTGTGTAGGAATCTCTTTCTCTTTACAAGACGAAAAAATCGTAAAACAAAGGATCAAAAGTAATAAAATGCAAATAATCTTTTTTCTCATACTCCCTCCTTTCGTTCGATTTTATGCCCGCGCGCTCCGTGGTTACCCTATATTATCAAAATTTTACAGAAACGTCAATATGGGTTTTACAAAAGCAAAGCGCAACGACCGAACGGGAACGTCGCTGCGACGAATGCGATAAACCGCTGACGCTACGCAATATGATTTGAGAACGTAATCTGCGCTTCTATCGAAGGAATTGAGGGATAAAGTCTTTTTTCGCCGCCGACATCTCCTGCATAAACGCATTTTCGAAACCGAGTTTTTCGGCGTGAGAAAGAACGGCTTTATATTCGAGGGGAGAAAGCGTCCTCGTAAGTTCGGGGAAGCGGGAAAGATCGCCGCAGGGGACGTACTGACTCATGATCGAAAGGAAGACGTCCTTCCCGAGAAGGGCGAACACGCGGTCGAGGACCGCGATCGAGTCGCGCGCGTGGGTCGGCAGGACGAGGTGACGGATCGCGACGCCTTTTTTCAAGACGCCGTCCTCGACGACGTCCTCGACTTGGGCGCGCATTTCGAGGATCGCCTCTTCGCAGAACTCGCGATAACGGGGCGCACGGCTGTACTTCACGGCGAGCGCGTCGTCGAAATACTTATAGTCGGGGAGATAGACGTCAATATAGCCTTTCAGCGAAGCGATCGTTTCCTTTTTTTCATAACCGCCCGAATTATAGACGACGGGAACGGACGGACGATAGAGATCCAAAGCGGCTTTGATCGAATCGACGTAAGGAGTCGGCGTAATCAGGTCGATATTTTCCGCGCCTTCGTCTTCAAGGGAACGAAAAACGTCCGCAAGCCTTTTCGCGCTCGTTTCTTCGCCCGAGACCGAAAAAGAGATCTTTTGATTTTGGCAAAACGCGCATTGGAGATTACAGCCGGAAAAGAAAACCGCGCCCGAAGCGCCGCCGCCGGCAAGATAAGGTTCTTCCCAAAAATGGAGCTCCGCCCACGCGACGACCGCAGCCGCGCCCGCGCCGCAAAACCCCTTTTCTTTTTCCCTGTCCGCGCCGCAATTCCGCGGACAAAGAGCGCAGATCATACGCGAGAGAGGACGTCCGAGAAGGTATCGAGGACGACGTCGGGCGTGACGTCCGAAGCGTCCAGCATTTCTTTCGAAGTTTCCCCGGTCAGGACGAGGATGCTTTTCATCCCGTTATTGACGGCGAACATAATATCGGTGTACAGTCTGTCACCGACCATTGCGATCTCTTCTTCCTTCAAACCGAAGCGACGCGCCACGCTTTTCGCCATAACGGAATAGGGTTTTCCGACGATCACGTCGGGCGTGCGCCCCGTCGTCCCCTTGATCAGTTCGATAAAGGAGCCGACGTCCGGAACGGGATAAGGATTCGCGGGGCAGTTGAAATCGGGGTGCGACGCGATATATTCTTTTCCTTCTTGCAGATAGTTGCAAGCGGTGACGAGTTTTTGATAGGTCAGTTCGGTGTCGAAGCAGACGACGACGAGATCCGCGCCCTCTTCCGCGAGCGGAACGCCCGCGTCCATAAATTGCTTATAAACCGCGGAATTCGCGAGCAAATAGACTTTTTTGCCTTTGCGCTCGGTCAAGAGGAAATCGATCGTCGCTTCGCCGCTCGAATAGACGTCGTCCTCGGTGGCGTCGTAGCCCATTCTTTTGAGTTTATCGACGTACGCGGAAGCCGTTTTGGAACTGTTGTTCGTCAAGAAAAGGACTTTCCTTCCCCTTCTTTTGAGTTCTTCGAGCGCCGCCATCGCGCCGGGGATCGGTTCGTCGCCGACGTAGACCGTTCCGTCCATATCCATCAAATAAAGCTTCACGTTTTCGAGGTCTTTCATCTTTCGTCCTTTTCGGGGTCAGCCGCAAGATAAAAGCGGCTCGATCAGCCCCGTCGTTTTGATCTGTTTGATTAAAGGATACCCCGAAACGAGTTCGCCCGTCAAGGAAACGAGGGTAAGTATCCGATCCGCCGAAAGGCTCTCACCCGCTCCTTCCTTTTTCGCAAGCCTGCGAAACGCCCGACAAAGCGCGGAAAGGGGCAAGACGCTTTCTTTCAAAAGGGATAAGAAGTCCTCCTTATATTCCGCCGTCAAAAACAGGCGATCCTCCGCGCCTTCCGAAAAGGTTTGATCTTCGCGCGACAGAAGCGCCGACGCGCATACTCCGCATTCCGATCGAAGGATCTCGATATTTTTCGCCCGATCGGGCGGGACGGCGTGATCCAAGGGGATCGCGGAAAGATAATAGGAATAAAGGCGCAGCAGAGAATACGCTGCCACGAAGCGTTCTTCCGAGTAGGCGCGCTCGCTCTCTCGGCATAAAAGCGCCGCAAGCGTTTCCGAAGACGGACTTTCGGGAAGGTTTTTCTCCCTTATCGCCTCTTCGAGCGCGAGGATCGCGCGAAAGATCTTTTCCGCCGCGTCCTCTTCCGTGATCCCCAACAGCTCGCGCGCGCATTCGCGGAGCGTGGAAAGCGAGACGGCGGGAGACGCTCCCTTCTTCAAAAGGGCTTCGTAAGCGCCGTCGAAGATCGAGACGAAACGAGATAAAAAGAGCCCGATCCCGCTCGACGCGGGAGAAGCGAGAATCCTCTTTTTATCAATGAGGACGATCCTGTCCTGCGCGGGAAAACGGGCGAGCCCGCCCGTCGTCCGAAAGTACGACGCCTCTTGAAGGGCGTTCAGCGCGGAAAGATCGGTCGGAAACAAAACGCAAACGAGCGCGCGCGACTTCCGAAAGGCTTTCGCGCAATCCATCGCCGCCGCGCTTCCGACGCCGACGACCGCCGAGACGCATTCGGGATAACTCTTTTCGTTCAAAAGCGAATAGCGCGAAAACGCGTCTTGATCGACGAGCGTTTTGAGGACCCGAAATCCTTCCACACCGAGCGCCGCCGCGGCGTCCTCCGCGCTTCTGCCCTCTTCCGCAAACAAGACGAGCTTTCCTCCGCCCGCCGCCTTTTTGACTTCTTTCCCGAGCGATTCGAACCCCGCTTCCGCTTCCTTGATCTCGACCTTTTCCATCGCGTCCTCCGCTCTTTTTCCCAAATTTTATCGCAAATTCGAGAGCGCAAAACCGCATATTTCCGTCTTTCTCCCGAGTTTTTGGCGATTTTTCGCGAAGTCGCATTACAGCATTTAGTAAATTTAACGAAAAACACGCGCGCGATATGATACAATAAGGATATGAAAAAGATTTGCGCCGCGATTCTCGCGATCCTACTCCTCACGGCAAGCCTGACCGCTTGCAAAAACACGAAACCGGACGGATTCCTCGCCGATTTTTCATCCTACGCGGCGTTTGAAGTCGCCGTCAAATTCCACCCGAACGAAGGCTCGTTCGACAAGATCCTGAACAAAGATCTCGTCAGCGTCTTTGCACAGTCCGAAAGCGGGAAAAAGTACGGAGTCGCTTCCGTCGCCACCGGGCGAACCGTGATCCCCATCCGCTACAATTCGATCTCCGCAAGCGGCGAATTCATTCTCGCCGAAGGCAGTCTCGCGGATAAAGCGATTTTCTCCGTCTGCAATTCGGAAGGAACCGAGATTTACAGTTCCGACTTCCCTCTTTCGATCGAAGATATCGGCGGAGGCCACGTCAAGATCCTCGAAAACGATCAAACCTTCGTCTACAACCGAAACGGCGATAACGTCCTTTTCGGAAGCATTCTCGGAAAGGACTACGATTACGTTTCCTGCGGGAATTTCATCCTCGCGAAAAGCAGAAAGACCGGGTCGCATTTCATTTTCAGCGCGAAAACGGGAGAATGCGTGCATTCCGTCTTGGCGCCGGAAAAAGTCTCCGTCTACGTTTCCTACGCGGGCGGAAACGATTTTATCATCCTGTACAACCGCGAAGTTTCTTCCGGCGATCCTTATAAAGCCGCCGTCGCGGGCGAAGAAGAGATCCTGTATTTCGATCAAAACGTTTTCCGCCTGACCATCGGAGTGGAGCGCATCCGCGAGATCGACCCGAAACGCTTCATCTACAAGCTCCACAACCGCTACGATTTCGGGCTGACTCCCGAAGAACGCGCGAATTACCCCCTGAACGACGGCTTTTTCTCCGAAACCGATTACGTCCTTTCGAATAAAACCGCGACGGGCGCTCTCGATTACGTCCTTTCCGACTCCTCGATGAAGATCGTAAAGACGCTGCCCGAAAAGCTCTCCCCTCTTATGACCGCGACGGACGGTTACGCCGCGGCGGGCATCGGCGCGGAGAACGTCTATCTCTTCGACAAAGATCTCAACGTAAAATTCAAACTGCCGAACGAAAATTACCAGTCCCTCAAATGGTCGGACGGCGCGCTCGTCGCCGTAAAGATCGAGGGCGGAACGGCGAGATACGGCGCTTTCGATTCGGAAGGAAAACTCTTCTTGGCTTTCGACTATACCTATCTCTCCGAATTCAAAAGCGGCAAAGCGATCGGCGTAAAGAACGGAAAAGCGTATATCGTCGGAAAAGACGGCTCGGAAATCTATTGCTCGGACGAGACCTTCCCCTTCTATTGGGACGGCTTCGGTCTGACGAAAAAGGACGGGCAAACGGGCGTCCTTTCTTACTCCGGCGAAACGCTGATCGCCCCTTCTTACGACGCCGTTTCGGAAGTGAGACGCTTCGGAAACGAAGTGTATCTGACGATGTGCGTAGGCGAAGTCACGGATCTTTTTATTCTCTCTTGATCCTTTCGAAAATCTTCTCGTTCCGCATCCTTTTATAAAGCGCGCTCCGCAAAGGAAAGGATCAAAACCGAAGAGCCCCTTTCGGACTCTTCAATCTCCGAAAATACCCATAAAAAAAACGGCGAATCGTTTCGCCGTTTTTTCCGTTTTATGACGCGATTGAAGACCGCTCTTATTTTTCGATCTTCGCGTCGTTTTGCATTTCTTCGATCTCGTCCGTCACTTCCGAACCGCCTTGGACCGTTTCTTCGATCGGACGCTCTTTGGGATGTTTCGCGAAGAAATTCAAGAGTTTGTTATCCA
>JAIKVL010000035.1 GCA_024685775.1 Clostridia bacterium
GCATAGAAGAATTAAGGATAAAAAAGCAATCGCAGTATTGACGGAAACGATATTGAAATGGGATGATTGGGGAAAAGAAGCGGAACTGATCGGAGTGATCGGGATTCGTGGGAACACAAATGCAACGGAAAAGATTATCCGTTCCTATGAAAGAATGCCTGAAAATGAGAAAAAGGGGGAAGCATTTTACGATAATGCTTTGGCTCGAATTGCAGATAAACGATATAAAGACGTTTATTTAGGATGGGCAAAATCCTGGAAGGATTTGTCCCATTTTGGCTTGCTAATGGATTGCTTCAGCAAATGGGGGTTTGAAGAAGGGAAGGATATCTTTCTTTATCAGCTGTTTTCAAAAGAGGATTATGAGTTATATGATCCTGTAAACTATTGCAATTATAGAAACCAAGCATATATGAATGCTTTAACTGCGTTATCAAAGTATACTGACACTGATGGTAGAATTGAAAGTGCATTAAAAAAGGTTATTGCCGAAACAGATTACCAATACCTAAGAGAAGCTGCTGTCAGAGCGCTGAAAAAGTTGAAAAAAGCTTAACATTGGGAAGGTGTTGAATAAGAAAATGGGTACTTTTTTCGATCATTATAAAAACACGATAATTCAGTATTTGAATAAAAGCAAGACAGACGTGTTGATTAATAAAAAAGATTTATTGTATTTGATAAAGCGTCTGCAAGAGGAAGGTGTCTTTATAGAGAGTGTTATGTGGTGGGAGCATAAACTGCGAAATCAAAGTAGCGCGATTTCTTATGGAGGCCCCATAGACTTGCAGAATAACAAATATATATGGGGAGAGTGTTGCGGGTTGGAAAAATGGTTTGATGGCGAAGATATAATAGAAAACAAAAGAGAGGTTTTGAATTATGTTCAAGACGTTGAAAACGATAAAAAATACGATGGGTTGTATCCTTCGATTTCGATAAGGAAATAGTATGGATCGAGAAGAAAAGATTTTTGGATTTCTTGAAAGCCGGTACGGATTGAAGCACGTTTATCAATGCTTTGAAAACTGCTATGACGGGCATTGGTTTGTCTATTCGCATAGTTATTACAATGAAAGCGGATGTTTTACCATTCAGGTGATACCGCAGCGCGGAGAGTATGACTTTTATTTCACGAAGAAATTTTTACAAACGAAGGAACCGCTTTGCAGCATAGGCTTAGAAGACTCGGCGGTGCAGAGCGTTGATATACGCTCCATCGGACGGGAGATATGGGAAAAGGCGGAAAAGAAGTATTGGTTTTGGACGTATAAAAGAGTTCTTAAAACCTTAGCTTCGGCGATCCGGGATCAAGTGGGAAAGGAAAGTTCATTCTTCGGAATAGAAGTTGAAGCGGGACAAAAATATCAGAGTAAGATGATGATGCCCGTTCCGGGCAACAAGGCGGTGCCGATGACGAGCGAAGACTTTGCCAAACGCTTTATAGAAGTTTTCAGTAAAAACGTTTCGGAGGAAGAATTCGCCGAAAGTATCTCAAAGGCTTTCATTAGTATAAGTAAGAAAGGAATAAAAAGAAGTTACAAACAATACGTCACGCATAAAGAAGGGTACTTATGGATGCGGTTGAGTTATGGAATAATCCCTTTTTTTGAGGGAGATGAGGCTCGCCGTGAATACGATAAGGCAGATAAGACGGATGCGTTTGAGATTTATTACTATTGCGAGGGTCTTTGTTACCCGGAAACTGCTACCATCAGCAACAATCACTTAACAGCAAAAATGATAGATGACGATGATGTTGGAGAATTCTATATAATCGGCAAGGATTTCGCTTGGTGCTATGTTGTAACGCACGCAGGTGATGGTGCAGGTCCTTATTTTTGCTACGCGCCAAAACAAGAAGAATAAGCCTTTCGCATAAACGGAAACAGGCGGGAATCGAATATGAAAGTAAAATTTATAACCATAACGACGGATGAAACCTATTTAATAGACGGAGCAAACGTCTTTGACGGCGTTGACACGGGGAAGACTTGCACCGTTTTCCATCCCGAGTACGGAACGCGCCGTAAAGCGGATATTTACGAGGTGCAAGGCAAGACCGAAACGTTCAGAGTGGCGATCGCGGAATTCGGTATGTGCGTTTACGGTATCTATTTGGTCGGAGGCAGGGGAAAAGGCTGGGAATCTCCCTTTGAGATGTGGTTTACTCCGCAAAAAGCGGGATATTCTGCGGTGATCCTTTCGATTTTAACGGCGATCTCGGCGGTCGTCGTCCTCGAAACGGAAATGACGTTTTTGTTCTTTTTGCCCATTCTTTTTCTTCTGCCGTTTATCGCGGTAACCGTTTACTATTTGGTGAAAACGTTGGAGAAAAACCGCGCCGATTCTTTCGCACCCGCAAAAAAGATGGAGAAAGATCTCGATCAGGACGATTCGAGCTTTTACCAAGTGGAATTTAATAATCATTACGGTTACTTCCAAAAAATGGGGCAAGTTGAGAAAGACGGACATGTTTCATATTTTAGAATCATATTTGAAAAGGTTTATTCTTCTCCTATAACCGATATTTCCGTATTACAAGAGTCTGCGAAATATATTGCACATTCCGATATGGGGATACAAGAAGAAGTTGAGTTCAACCAACAAAACTATTCATACAATATAAAAAAGTTGTTAAGCGAAAAAGAGAAGAAGCAACTTGGTTTAAATCAAATTTATTATGCCTCTTGGGATAACAGTAAGAATACTGTTTGTCAAGGCTTCGCAAAAATATCAAGGATAGCTAAATGCAAACCCTTAGTCGAGTATGAGATCCCTCAAATGGTTCGTACAATAGATTTTAATTTTATTACATACTCTTATAAATGGGTTGTGATGACGCCTTTTCGGAAGCTGGTAAAGGTTCAAAAAACGTGCAAAGGAATAGAGCATCTTCCCCCAATGGGACAATCGATTGCTTTGACGATTAATCGCTGGGCAGAGGGTATTGGCGAAAAGGATTGGAACGACGAGTATTGCAAGAGGGTCATTGAGAGGAATCGAAAAGAAGATCAAGCGTCGCAAGAGGTTTTATCCGTCTCGCCGATTGAAAAATGGATAGAAAAACACGATGAAAAGGAACCCTTCTATCTCAGAATGAAAGAGTGCGTCGAAGGGTTCGAGAAGGTAGCGGAAAACTTAAAATCGAAAAAGAACGATGTAAGGAAAGAACTTGTCTGTCTTGTAAAAAACATTAACGAATTGCAAACGGAAGAGGCATTCCTTGAAACGGAAGAAAGCGAAGCGATAATACGATATTTAACCTCTTTATTATCGAAAAGAAAATATGTCGATCTGATGGACGTAGTGGACGATTTGCGCGATTGGTGATATATAGAAATTTATTTGGAGTGTTTAAATGAAGAAGTTTGTTTTTGAGAATGAAGAAGCTAAAATTGTTATTGAAAAAGCGAAAGCCGCAGAGTTTACCCCGGATGATTTTGAGGTGAGTTTTACGCTTGGTTCAAAAAATTACTTTTTGTTTAAAGACTCTTTATATTATGAGATATTGCCTGCGTTGGAACAGTTTTTCGGCTATAACAAAATAGAAAGCAAACGGTCGTTAGATCGAAACGAATTATTGTCTAAAAGGCTGTTTGACAAAAAGGAAGATTGTTTTGATGATGTGTTATATCAAGAGTTTGTTCTATTCTTTGCTGAGTATATAATTGCTTTGCCCAAATATGATGATGAAATCTATCTTGAAATAGCAAAAATGAATGTTTTTGAAGATAAGGGGTTGTACTATAAGCTAATTCTTCTTGAAAAGATTCCATTTAACGTTTACCAAAAATGGAACTCGGTTTTTGAAGAGCTTCGAGATTATTCGAAAAAATTGCATAAGGAATTGTTTGAATAAAAGCGGGATATGGTAATAGAATGCGGAATGTGCATGTCTATGATATATAGAAATTTAATCGGCTTTGAACGTACTATTGCGTACGCAACTTGCAAGGCGACGTGAAAAGATCATTGACGGAAGAGGCAACGTTGTTGTGCAACACGTTATGATAGTTGGTGCAAAGTTTTGTCCGTAACGGGCAGCCTTGGATCATTTAGAATGTGGCGTAAATAGGAGGATGAAAATGACGAAGAAAGAATTCGAGGAAAAATTTTTAAAAACTTTTGCTAAAAATATTACGGAAAAGCAACAGAAAAAGTTTAAGATTGCGGGAGAAGCGAAGGGGCTTTTGTGGAATGTGTTTCAATTAGTGCCTTGTTATGAGGGGAACCAAGCTCGCATAGAATACGAAAAAGTCGATAAAACCGGAGCAGTTGAGGTTTTGTATGATAGTCCTTGCATGCGCGTCGGTGAGTTTTTTTGCGGCGAATTAGAGAAGGTCCATAATACGGCAGAAGGGATAGACAATTCCGGACTTGTTGAATTTTACATAATGGGGAAGGATTTCGCTTGGTGCTATGTTGTAACGCACGCAGGTGATGGTGCAGGTCCTTATTTTTGCTACGCGCCAAAACAAGAAGAATAAGTCTTTCGAATAAACGGAAACGGGCGGGAATCGAATATGAAAGTAATTGGAAAATGTCTTAATACTTCGTGTAGGAGTAACATTATGAATAAATACAAAAAGCGAGGGGTAGATCGTTAATGACTGAAAAAGAATTTGAAGAGAACTTTTTAAGAGTTTTTGCTAATGATATTACAGAAAAACAATTAAAAAAGTTTCGTCTCGGAAAGAAATATAAAGGTTATTTATGGCTTTTATTTAATCAAGGGTTAGTGTCTTGCTATGAGGGAGATGCAGCGCGTTTGGAATATAATAGTGCAAACAAGATAGGTGCGATGGAAATTTTGTATAATAGTTCTTGTGTACGCGGCGGATTTGATTGTAGCGTATTAGATACAGAGCACTTAATGTCGAAAGGCGTAGATGAGGCTCATTTGGATGAATTCTATATCATCGGCAAAGATTTTTCTTGGTGTTATGTCGTAACGCACGAAAGAGATTTGGCAGGTCCTTATTTTTGCTATGCGCCAAAACAAGAAGAATAAGCCTTTCGCATAAACGGAAACGGGCGGGAATCGAATATGAAAGTAAAATTTATAACCATAACGACGGATGAAACCTATTTAATAGACGGAGCAAACGTCTTTGAAGGCGTTGACACGGGGAAGACTTGCACCGTTTTTCATCCCGAGTACGGAACGCGCCGTAAAGCGGATATTTACGAGGTGCAAGGCAAGACCGAAACGTTCAAAGTGGCGATCGCGGAATTCAGCATGTGCGCCTACGGTATTTATTTGGTCGGAGGCGGGGGAAAAGGCCGGGAATCCCCCTTTGAGATGTGGTTTACTCCGCAAAAAGCGGGATATTCTGCGGTGATCCTTTCGATTTTAACGGCGATCTCGGCGCTCGTCGTCCTCGAAACGGAAATGACGTTTTTGTTCTTTTTGCCCGCTCTTTTTCTTCTGTCGTTCATTGCGGTAACCGTTTACTATTTGGTGAAAACGTTGGAGAAAAACCGCGCCGATTTTTTCGCACCCGCAAAAAAGATGGAGAAAGATCTCGATCAAGACGATTCTGACCGGTATTCCGACGTCGAAAACGAATTCGATACCGCGCTCGCGAAAATCGATTGGGAAACCGTCGACAAGATTCTGTCCAAAGAGAAAATCCCGATTGACGTCTACACGCTTAACGCTTATATCGAACGATTTAAGGAAATGGAGCTGTTCGGAGAACGCGAAATCAACCGAATCGACAAATGGTTGACGAAGAATTTCGACGCCTTAGAGGACGGTTTGAAGAATGCGGTTATCGAATTCTTTTTGGAAAAAAGCGATTTTTCTTGGCTGAACGCATCTTGCGTTGACGCTTCCCGAAGAGAGGAAGGAGTCAGAAAGGTGCGATTTGCGACCATAAAATATCTTTCGTGCTCTTTGCCTGCGGAAACGCTCCGCGATTACGTTGAATTAACGGACGGGTTCGGTTCGCGAATCGACGAAGCTCTCGACGTTCCCGTCGATCTCTATAATTTGATTTTGAACGGAAAAGAGAAAGCGGGGCAGGTAGTTGAAAATTGGCTGGCGGAAGAGAAAGCGGGGCTTTTGAAAAGAGCGGAGAACGAACCTGTCGGAAATAAAAAATATATTCTGAGTGTGATGACGAATAATCTCCGATATACCGACGCGATTGCAGCCGATCCTTATATCGTAAAGGAAGACGAGACTTCTTATTGTCCGAAATGCAAAAGGATGAGCTTCGGTTTGAATTGGTATCCGCCTTATAAAATAGAAGTTTATAAACGCAATATCGGGGATATCGTCTTAGGCGCGGGTTCTGTCATAGTGTCGAAAAAATTCAAAGACGTTTACGAACAAAACGGATTGACCGGGATCAAAGAGTTTTGCAGAATCGAATCCGTAAAATCGAAAGGCGTAGAAACAGACAGTGAACTGTACTATGTAAAACTAAACAGATATGAAGTGCCTATTGATTATGAAAAATCCAGAATGGAAGGGGATGATACGGATTGGCAATGTGATTTATGTAATCCCGATGGGAAAATAGATGTATATATAAATGGTATTTATTTCCAAAAGGATTTTCCTGCTGATATTTTTCATATGTTTGCTTTCGGGGATAGGATTTTTCTTTCTGAAAAATTTATATCTGTTATGGAAAACAATGGCATAACGAATCTAAATAAAAATTATACACAATGTGATGAGTATATTCAGCCTACTTGGCCGAAGGATTTTTTTGAAAAAGCCAAGGCGCTGCGAAAATAAGAGGAAAGGGAATGCCGTTTTGCAAAAAGGATAAAAGAGATCCGTTTCTTTCGGGATTGACGATCGACGAGCCGTCCGCGTTTCTTCCGTGGAGCGCGACGGAAGCAGAGCTTCCGATCTTGCCGAACGGACGGGAGTATAAAAAAGTCGGCGAGCATTATTACACGTTGCCGATCGTGGCGTTCGATCGACTTTTCAGCGGATGTTTGGGTTTGCATTTTGACACCAACGGGAAGTGGGAAAGAGCGGAATTTTTCGAGCCGGATCGTAAGCCTTCGGAGAGCGAAGAGATCGTCGCTTCTTTCGAGAAAATGCAGCGAACGTTGGAATCGTATATGGGGAAGCCGTCGCGATCGTTCTCTGCGATTTTCGACCGAATGAAAAGAAATAAAAACGAAAAAAAATACACTTGGAATTTCAGGGACGTAAAAGTGATCCACGGTATATGGGATCGGTTCGGGTTAGAGAATCGATTGGAGATCGTAATAAAGTAAGCGGCGGTTTTCCGTCATATAAACATTTACAATATAGGAGTTCACAAGACAAGATTTGTTTTACGATTTCGGGAGCGCGGAAAACTCGGTCTTGACAAAGTATCATAAATTGTTTACACTTTCTTTATATTGAAAAAGGCGAAAATCGCCCGCCCGCGAGGGAAAATAAAGGAGAAAAAATGATTGAAATTCGCAAAGTAAAAGCCGACGCGCGCGACGCTTTGGAGCATAATCTGTTCGGCAACGTTTGGATGTTCCTGCTTCTGATGACCCTGATTTGCTCGGTCGTTTCGGGCATTCCGTTCGTCTCGTTTTTCTTGATCGGCGTCGTCCAATACGCGTTGGCGCGTATCTACGTTAAAGTCGCTCGCGGCGATAAGCAAGGCGATATTGCGGACCTTCTTTGCGGCGCGAAAGAGGAACTTACGCAGACGATCGTTCTCGGCATCCTCCGCAACGTCTTTATCTTCCTTTGGTCGCTGCTTTTCATCATTCCGGGCATCGTAAAGTCCTATGCGTACTCGATGGCGAGCTTTATTCAGCAGGATTCCGAGGATAAGAACTGGCGCAGCTGCCTCGATCGTTCGAACGAAATGACGAAGGGGTACAAGGGCAAACTTTTCCTTCTCGATCTCAGCTTTATCGGCTGGTATATCGTCGGGTTCCTTTGCTTCGGTATCGGAACGCTTTGGGTCGGCGTCTACCACAATATGGCGAAAGCCCGCTTCTATGAAGAGCTCAAAGCCTTGAAAGAGCCTGCTTCCGCGCCCGAAGACAGCTCCGAGATCTTGATCGGAGAGGTCAAAGAATAAGGATCGAAAAAAGTAAAAAGCGTCCGAGAACGTGCGTTCTCGGGCGTTTTTCCTTTTTATGACGGAGTCGCATTCTTCTTGCGATTCGAGGCGCGGACTTAACCGTCGAAATCGTCGAAAACGCCTTGCCTTTAGCCGAAATCGCGTATTGATTTTTATTTTATCATAAAGTATAATATAAGACAGAGCTTTCTCGGAAGTAAAAGAAGACGGAGAGAACTGAAATGTCTGATAAAACCAATTTGATAATCTTGACGATCCTTCCTTTGGTCGTCGCGTTGACGGGACTTGCGGCATCCGTCCTATGCGATCAATTTATCAAAAGAGAGCAGAAGCGGATCTTGCTGATCATCGTCGCGCTGCTTTTCAGTTTGGTTGCTCAGAATTTTATCGAATACAGGTTGATGATCCCGGAGAGGGCGTCCTATTGGAGGACGATCGTCTCGATCTACGGGTATGCCGCCCGCCCCTTCGTCATCATTTTGTTTATTCAACTGTACGGGAAGAGGGATGCTTTCTCCGTCGCGGCGCTCGGGCTCGGCGCGCTCAATGCGGTGCTCCATCTGACCGCGACCTTCTCGGGACTCGTCTTTACCATTGAGCGCGACAATCACTTTGTACGAGGTCCCTTGGGGTATACCTGCCATATCGTCAGCGGGCTCCTGCTCGCGTATCTGTTTTATCTTTCGGTGCGCGAATGCTGTAAGGTCCGCAAGATCGAGTCCGCCATTCCGCTTTTGAACGTCGTTATCGTCGCGGTGACGATCTTCCTCGACATGTCCGTCCTGTCCGGAGATATTCCGGTTTCCAGCCTGACGGGCAGCATGGTGATCGGCAGCGTGTTTTATTACGTTTGGCTGCACTTGCGCTTCGTCCGCGATCACGAGGAAGCGATCGCGGAAGAGAACCGAGAGCGCATCGTCCTTTCGCAGATCCAACCGCATTTTATTTATAACACGCTTTTCTCCATTCAAAACATCGAGGGGAACCCCGAGGAGACTAAGCGCGCGATCACGGAATTTGCGAATTACATTCGCGGGAATCTTTCGGCTCTCGACGGAAAGGAATTGATCCCGTTCCGTTCGGAGATCAAGAACGTCAGAGACTATATGTCGCTGCAACAGCGCCGCTTCCCCGGCAAACTGAAAGTCGTCTACGAGACGGAGGATTTGGATTTCTCCATTCCGCCTTTGACGATCCAAATTTTGGTGGAGAACGCGATCAAACACGGGATCTCCGTCCGCTATGAAAGCGGGACGATCAAGATCCGCACGTATTGCGATAAAAAGAATCACGTTATCGAGGTCATTGACGACGGCGTCGGGTTCAACACGGAAAAACTGAAAGAAGCAAACAGCGTCGGCATCCGCGCGGTAACGAACCGCTTGAAATACCATTTGAACGCAACGATCCAGTTTGAGAGTGAACTCGGAAAAGGAACGCGCGTTACGATAAAGATCCCTTGCTCCCAAGACAGGGATTAAGAAGAATCGGAGGAAACAAAATGAAAATATTGATCGTTGACGATGAAGAACACGCTTTAAGGTCGCTGACGGATTGCGTGACCGAGCTTCGCCCGGGCGACGATATCCATCCGTTTTTGCGCAGCGACGAAGCGCTTTCGTTTGCGAAGACGGAGGGACTGACGCTCGACGTCGCTTTTTTGGATATCAATATGCCCGTCCTGAACGGGATCGAGCTTGCCAAAGAGCTGAAAAAGATCCATTCGCGCCTGAGCGTCATTTTCTGCACCGCCTATACCGAATTCGTCGTGGACGCGATTCGGCTCCGCGCTTCCGGCTATATCCATAAGCCGTACTCGATGCGAGATATCGAAAAAGAGCTGAACGACGTCTTGAATTATCCCGGCGGCGAAATGCCCAAGATCTTCGCGCGCACGTTCGGAGAATTCGAATTTTTCTACGAAGGCGTGCCGGTTTCTTTCAAGCGAGAGAAAAGCAAAGAACTCTTTGCGTATTTGATCTATAAAAACGGAGGTTCCGTCGATCGCAAAGACCTTGCCGCGCTCTTTTTCAAGGGGGATCGCGGTTTTAAGGCGCAGCGCGAAGTCGTGAAGATCTATAAAGACCTCGTGAAGGATTTGCAGGCGCACGACCTCGGAAAGATCGTGCAAAAGACGTTGAAGCAATACAGCTTGGACGTGATGCAATTCTCGTGTGATTTTTACGATTACGTGGCGGGGAAACCCCACGCGATCAACGCCTTTAACGGCGAATTTATGACCCAGTACGGCTGGGCGGAATTGCCGAAAAACTGAGTTATGGGCTCTCGCTTGTGCGTTCGCGCGCGAGCGCGTGAGAGAGCGGCAGAGCACTTTCGGCGCGGCGAAAAAGCTTTCGCAGATTCCCGTCGGGAAAGAGGAGGTCGCTGTTTTGAAGTATTACTATTTTATTTTGGTTTTGACGTGGGCGTCGCTCGTCCTGCTCAGCGTGCTCGTCTTCGAGAACGACAGAATGAGCGTAAGGGAAAAACGCATCCATTGGCTGACCTACTTGATCGTCGCGCTCGCGGCGCTTTCCGAAGGGCTCGGAGTGGCTTTCTCCGGCGATCCGACCAAACCGACTTGGGTGATCCGCCTCGTCAAATGTTTCGACTATATGCTGACGCCCATCGCGGGCGGCGCGCTGGTCAACCAGCTCCATAATAAAACCGTCGTTCGCAAGATCATTTTGGGAGTCCTCGCCGCGAACTTGGTTTTTCAGTTCGTCGCGGTCTTTACGAATTGGATGATCGTCATCGACACCCAAAACGTCTATTCGCACGGACGCGCCTATTTCGTCTACGTCGGGTTTTATATCTCGATCATCATCCTCGCGCTCATCGAATTCGTCCTTTACGGGCGCAAATTCCGCAATCAGAATAAGGTCTCTTTGTATCTTACGATTATCTTCGTCTTTTCGGGGATCGTCATGCAAGAAGCCGCGGGGGTCAGAGTGGCGTACGTCGCGATCGCCATCGGAATGGCGATGATGTATATCCATAACGCGGAGTTCGCGCAACTCTCCGCGGACGATTCGCTCCGCGAGCAGCGCATTCAGATCATGCTTTCGCAGATCCGCCCGCATTTTATCTATAACAGCCTTTCTTCGATCGCGTACCTTTGCGAGACCGATCCCAAGCGCGCGCGCAACTTGACGCACGATTTCGCGGAGTACCTTCGCGGGCAGCTCGACGCGATCGAGTCGGAGCGTTTAATGCCTTTCGAAAAGGTCTTGGAGCAGGTCGGTTTTTATACGGAGCTTGAGAAAGCTCGTTTCGGCGATCGCGTGAAGTTGGCGTACGATATTCGCGCGAATGATTTTTCGCTTCCGACGATGTCGCTGCAACCCCTCGTCGAGAACGCGATCCGATACGGGATCTGCAAAAAAGAAAAGGGCGGCACCATTCGGATCACGTCGTATGAGACGTTTGAGAATTTCGTCGTGGAAGTAAAAGACGACGGCGTCGGATTCGACGTGCAAAGCGTCCCCGCGGGCGGCAGAAGCCATATCGGGATTAAGAACGTCCGCGAAAGACTCGCCACCTACGGCGACAGACTCGAAATCGAAAGCAAGATCGGAGTCGGAACGACGGCTACGATCATCGTCCCGAAAAAGAATTCAGAGGAGAAGAAGTGACGGGTAATGAAGATTCTTGCGGCAGACGATGAACTTATGCAACTGAATCAGCTGGAAAACTCGATTGCGGAAGCGATCCCGAAAGCGGAGATCGTCTCTTTTTCGCAACCTTCCAAGTTCATGGAATGGATCGAGAACGACGGTCAGGCGGATATCGCTTTTCTCGATATCGAAATGGGAAGTATGACGGGTATTCAGATCGCGGAAAAACTCCTCGAAGTAAAACCGCAACTGAATATCATCTTCGTGACGGGACACACGCATTACGCGGCGGACGCTTTTTAACTGCACGCAAGCGGTTACGTCACCAAACCCGTTACCGCCGAAAAGATCCGAAAGGAAATGAAGATTTTGCGATTCGACGTTACGAACATCTTCGCGCGCACGTTCGGCGATTTCGATTTGTTCGTGGACGGCGAGGCGGTTTTGTTCAAGAGATCGAAGAGCAAAGAGATGCTGGCGTATTTGATCTATAAAGCCGGAGGCATGGTCAACCGCAAAGAGATCGCCGCGATCCTCTTCGAGGACGATTACAGCGAGAAGACGCAGAATTATATCGCGTAGATCTATTCCGATCTCGTGAAAGATCTGCAAGCCGCCGGAATCGAACGCATTTTAAGAAAGGGATTTAACCAATACGGCGTGGATACCACGACTTTTTCCTGCGACCTGTACGATTACGAAGCGGGCGACCCTCACGCGTTCAGCGCGTATAAGGGCGAGTTTATGGCGCAGTACGAGTGGGCGGATTTTTGATTTTTCCGTTTTTTTCGTTCATAATCTTTTTTAAGGCGAAAACGCCTTCTCTTTCGGGTTTACACGGTAAAACCGATTTTTTTATCGTGGGTTCGCGGCTCTTCGGAAAAAATTTTTTGAAAAATTTATCATTTTTTTGAAAAAGTGCTTTTATGTGTCACTGTTTTGTCCACAGTTGATTGCTATAATGACAACGTAGATTTGCGATTACGCTTCTCGGCGTCTGCGCAAAAAGAGTAAATCGACGGGAGGATTCGAGGATGAAAGGATTGCGGTTAATCATTTGTATAGCGGTAGCGATGATCCTTTTTGCGCGATGATTCCCGCGCAGGCTGCTTTCGCCGAGAGCACTCCGATTCTTTTGCTTTCCGGTAAAGCGGAGGGGGAGGAGATCGTGGTAACGGCGACGCTTCGGAATAACGAAGCCGTTTCGGCGATGGTCTTGCAACTCGAATATGACAGAGACAAGCTCGTTTTGATCGGTTGCGAGGAAGGGGAGGCCTTATCTTCGCTCGATTTTATCGCCAGCGGAAACTATGACGTCTATCCTTTCTTGCTCAACTGGTCGGGCGACGAGAACGATTCGTCGAACGGGAAGCTCGTGACGCTGCGTTTCAGCGTCAAAGACGCGGCTTCCGGGAAAGCGTTCGTCAAACTGACTTATACCCGCGATCGCGATATCAATTATAATCAATTTATTTCCTATTTAGCTAGAAATTGCGGGAATGTATGGATTATACCGGATAATTCTTTGAGCAAACCGCTAAGACTCGGTTGCTGTATGGAAATTTATCAAGGAATGGATTCTCGGAGAAGCCGATATCAAAGTACGCCTGAGAATAGGCATTCTCTTGTCGTAAAGTTGAGTATAAACCGTAAAATTGCGGTAATTCCCGGAGATGCGTTGGAGGAAGAGTTTGATATAAACGAAAGCGAGATTTTCTATATCAGCATCCCGCACCATGGGTGGCTATCAAGGTAAAATGCCTTTTCGTGCTCGGAACGCTTTCTTGTTCGTTGCAGCCTCGGGGCATGGGCGCTATCATCATCCGCAGGAAAATCATATTGATTTATATACGAAGAATAACACTCGGGTTTATAGATTCGGACATAATGCAAAAATGTATAAAGGAAAAAAAATCTTAAAGAACGATAGTTTGTCAATTCTTTTGCCTAACACAAGTGAGTACATTGATTTTAGTTTTTAATTCAAGAAAATGTGTTCTAATTAAAAAATCGGAAAGATCCGCTCGCTCGCGGTTTTCGTTCCTTGTTTGGACAAATAAAAAATGTCGGGGAGATCCGACATTTTTTTGATAATTCCGACCCGATATCGGATTATTCGCCGCTGGCGCCGTAGTTCGAGAGGACGCGGGCGGAAGGGTCGGTGACGTCGCAGCCTTTCCAAGCCTTGTTGGGCATCCAGAAATCTTTGATCATTTGTGCTTGCCCCGGGTAGTACTTCTCGAAAAGCTCGCGGTAGAGGAGCGATTCCTTGGTGAAAGGGGTGGCGTGCGCGTATTTCTTGCGCCGCATTTCGAAGTCTTCATCCGTGTAGGCGATCTCCGCGTAGGCTTTCAAATCGTCCACCATCGAGTGACCGACGGCGTCCGAGAACGCCGCTTTTTCGCGATAGAGGATATCGCGCGGCAGGTAGTCGCCCTCGAACGCGCGGCGCAGAAGATATTTCCCGATCCCGTAGGAGTTGAGTTTCAAGGAGGGATCGATCGCCATAACGTACCTTACGAAATCGAGGTCGCCGAAGGGGACGCGCGCTTCGAGAGAGTTTACGCTGATGCATCGGTCGGCGCGCAGAACGTCGTACATATAGAGTTCCGAAACGCGCTTGACCGCTTCCTTTTGAAAAGCTTCGGCGGACGGGGCAAAATCGGTGTACTTATACCCGAAGAGTTCGTCGCTGATTTCGCCCGTCAAAAGGACGCGCACGTCGGTTTTTTCGTGGATCGCTTTGCAGACGAGATACATTCCTATGCTTGCGCGGATCGTCGTGATATCGAAGGTCCCGAGGAGACGGACGACGGGTTCCAGCGCCGCGAGGACGTCCTTTTCCGAGATGATGACCTCGGTATGCTCGCTGCCGATATATTCCGCGACCTTTCTCGCGTATTTGAGGTCGATCGCGTCGACGTCCATTCCGATCGAGAAGGTGCGGATCGGTTTATCCGAAAGTTTCGCCGCGACGGCGCAGACGAGGGAGCTGTCCAGCCCGCCCGACAAAAGGAATCCGACGGGCGCGTCCGCGTCGAGGCGTTTTTCGATCCCCCGAACGAGCTTCTCGCGGATCTTTCCGCAGATCTCGTCAAGGTCTCCCGAAACGTACTCTTTTACGGCGGTTACGTCCGCGTAACGCGTAAACGCGCCGTCTTTATAATAGAAACCCGGGGGAAAGGGCAGGATTTCTTCTGCGAGCCCGACGAGGTTTTTCGCTTCGCTCGCGAACGCGATCTCGCCGCTTGAAAGATAGCCGTAAAACAGCGGACGGATCCCGATCGGATCGCGGGCGGCGATGAAATCTTCCGTTTCTTCGTCGTAGATCAAAAGGGCGTATTCCGCATCCAGTTTCGCAAACATTTCCGTGCCGTACTCCTCGTAAAGCGGCAATAGGAGTTCGGAATCGCTGTCGCTCGTAAAAGAGTATCCTTTCTCGGAGAGCGCTTCTTTGATCGGGCGGAATCCGTAGATCTCGCCGTTACAGATCACTTTCTTTTTGCCGAGGGAAAAGGGTTGCATCCCTTCGGGGTGAAGCCCCATGATCGCGAGGCGGTGGAATCCGAGGATCCCGCCTTTGACCTCTTCGATCTTCGTCATATCGGGGCCGCGGCTGACCGTCCGCCCGAAGCACTCTTTGAATCTTTCAAGGGAGATCGATTTTCCCTTGACGCCCATGATCGAACACATAACCGCTCCCTTATTCGACGTCTTGCAAAGCGTCGTAACCTTCTTCACCCGTGCGAACCTTGACGACGTTCTCCACGTCGTACACGAAGATCTTGCCGTCGCCGATATGCCCGGTGTACAAGGCTTTCTTCGCCGCGTCGATCACCGCGGAGACGGGGATCTTACTGACGACGACGTCCACCTGCACCTTGGGCAAAAGATTGACTTCGATCGGGACGCCTCTGTAATACTCGGGCGTACCTTTCTGCATTCCGCAACCCATAACGTGGGAAACCGTCATGCCCGTTACGCCGAGCTCCATCAAAGCGTTTTTCAAGCCTTCGAAGCGGGATTCTTTGCAGACGATTTCAAGCTTCGTGAGTTTGACGCCCTGAACCGCTTTCTTGACTTTTACGGAGACGGGGACCGCCTCTTTTTCCACGGGGATCGCTTCCGCGATCGGCGTATCGCCGGTCACGGCGGGTGCGGTCACGCCGCCGAAGGAATAGGTCGTCGCGACGGCGGGCGCAAAGTCTGCGTATGCGCTCGGAAGCCCGTGTTCGGATTTATCGAGGCCGACGATCTCTTCTTCCGCAGAGCAGCGCAATCCGTGCGTCTTTTTGATGATATAGAAGGTCAGGATCATCATCGCGGTCGTCCACGCGGCGACTGCGATCACGCCGAGCGCTTGCAAACCGAGCTGACGGAAAGAACCCGTGTAGAAGAGTCCGCTGAGTCCTGCGGGCGCGTTCGGATTCGCCAGAAGTCCGACCGCGATCGTCCCCCAAACGCCGTTCGTCATATGGACGGCGACCGCGCCGACGGGATCGTCGATATGCAGTTTGAGGTCAAGGACTTCGACGACGACCACGACGAGGACGCCCGAGACTAAGCCGACGACCGTCGCGCCGACGGCGTCGAACGCGTCGCAACCCGCCGTTACCGCCACAAGCCCCGCGAGGGAAGCGTTCAAACACATCGAGACGTCGGGCTTTTTATTCTTGATCCAAGTATAGATCATCGTCGTCACCGTCGCGACGGAAGGCGCGATCGTCGTCGTCAGGAAGATCGAAGCGAGTTCGCTTGCGGAAGTCGCCGCCGCGCCGTTAAAGCCGTACCAACCGAGCCACAGGATAAAGACGCCGAGGGCTCCGAGGGGGATGGAGTGTCCGGGGATCGCGTTTACCTTGATCACTTTACCGCTGAGGTCGCGCTCGTATTTTCCCGTCCTCGCACCGAGCATGATCGCGCCGATCAAAGCGGCGATGCCTCCGACCATATGGATCGCGCAGGAGCCTGCGTAATCGTGGAAGCCGAGCGCGGAGAGCCAGCCGCCGCCCCAGATCCAGTGCGCCTCGATCGGGTAGATAAAAAGGGAGATCACGGCGGAATAAATGCAGTAAGAAGAGAATTTCGTCCGTTCCGCCATCGCGCCCGAAACGATCGTCGCGGTCGTCGCGCAGAAGACGAGGTTAAACACGAAGAGCGACGCGTCCGTAAACCCTTCCGAGGGGCTTTCTATAAAGGCTTTGAAGTTGCCCCAAAGATCCATGTTCGGGATCCCGACGAGACCCGCGAGCGCGTCTTCGCCCATCATCAGGGTGTAGCCGAGGAGGGAGAAGACCACCGTCCCGATACAAAAATCCATTAAGTTCTTCATGATGATGTTTCCGGCGTTTTTCGCCCGCGTGAAACCGGTCTCCACCATCGCGAAACCGGCTTGCATCCAAAATACCAGCGCAGCGCCGATCAAAAACCAAAATTCGACTGTCATAATCGTTTTCTCCTATTCAATCATTCGTTACTTTACGGAGAAGAGCAAATCTCCGTAAGAAGGGTAGGGCCATTTTTCCGAGGGAACGACCGTTTCGAGGTCGTCGGCGACCGCGCGCGCCGCCGCCATTTCCGGGATCAGGACATCTTTGCAGAAGAAGGAGATCTCGGAGTAATCCGTCATCTTTTCCGCCTTTGCGAGGTCTTTTTCCAAAGCTTCGGTCGCTTCGAACAGTTCGTCCGTCTTTACGGACAATTTTTGAAGCATCGCTTTTTCGTACTTCGAACTCGCTTTGTACGCGCCTTTCGCCGTAAGGATATCCGCGACGTCCTTTTGATACGCGCTCACCGCGGGCAAGATGTCCGTTTTAAGCATATTGAGCGCGGTCAAAGCCTCGATATGGATGACTTTGCAGTAGTTTTCGAGCGCGATCTCGTAGCGGGCGCGCGCTTCGGTCTCGGTAAACACGCCTTGCTTTTTGAAAAGCGCGAGGTTCTTTTCCGAAACGTAGTAGGGAAGCGCGTCCGGCGTGGTTTTAAGGTTCATCAGTCCGCGCGATTCCGCTTCCTTGATCCATTCGTCGTCATAGCCGTTTCCGTTGAAAATGATCCTCTTATGCTCGACGATGACTTTGCGAACGAGCGCGTTGAGCGCCGCCGTAAAGTCTTCCGCTTTTTCGAGTTCGTCCGCAAACTGTTCGAGCTCGTCCGCGACCGCCGTGTTCAGAATGATGTTCGCGCAGGCGATCGAAGCGTTCGACCCGAGCATACGGAATTCGAACTTGTTGCCCGTAAAGGCGAAGGGAGACGTCCTGTTTCTGTCCGTCGTGTCGGTCGGGAATTTCGGAAGAACGTCCACGCCGATTTTCAGCTGTTTGCGTTGCTTTTTATCGTAATGCTTGCCTTGCTCGATCGCGTCTAAGACGCCTTGGAGCTCGTCGCCGAGGAAGATCGAGACGACGGCGGGCGGCGCTTCGTTCGCGCCCAAGCGGTGATCGTTGCCCGCGCTCGCCACCGATATGCGAAGGAGATCTTGATATTCGTCCACCGCTTTGATGACCGCCGCGAGGAACAGGAGGAACTGCGCGTTCTCATCCGGCGTGTCGCCCGGTTCCAAAAGGTTTACGCCCGTGTCGGTCGAGATCGACCAGTTGTTATGCTTGCCGCTGCCGTTTACGCCCGCGAAAGGCTTTTCGTGCAGGAGACACGCCATTCCGTGTTTCGCGGCGATCTTGCGCATGAGTTCCATCGTAAGTTGGTTGTGATCGGTCGCGATGTTCGTCGTGGCGAAGATCGGAGCGAGCTCGTGCTGCGCGGGAGCGACCTCGTTATGCTCGGTCTTCGCGAGGATCCCGAGCTTCCAAAGCTCTTCGTTCAGCTCGTTCATAAAGGCTTGCACGCGAGTCTTGATCGCGCCGAAATAATGATCTTCGAGTTCCTGACCCTTGGGAGGTTTCGCTCCGAAAAGCGTCCTGCCCGTGTAGACGAGGTCCTTCCTCTTTTCAAACATCGCCCGATCGATGAGGAAGTACTCCTGCTCGGGTCCGACCGTCGTCTTTACGCTTTCCGCGCTTTCGTTTCCGAAGAGCCTCAAAATGCGAAGCGCCTGCTTGTTGATCGCTTCCATGCTGCGAAGAAGCGGGGTCTTTTTGTCCAAAGCTTCGCCGCCGTAGGAGCAGAACGCAGTCGGGATGTACAGGCATTTATCTTTAATAAACGCGTAACTCGTCGGGTCCCAAGCGGTGTAGCCGCGCGCTTCGAAGGTGGCGCGAAGCCCACCCGACGGGAAAGAGGAAGCGTCCGGTTCGCCGCGAACGAGTTCTTTTCCCGAAAATTCCATAATGACCGAGCCGGTCTTGGTCGGGGAAATAAAGCTGTCGTGCTTCTCGGCGGTCACGCCCGTCATCGGCTGGAACCAATGGGTGAAATGGGTGACGCCTTGCTCGGTCGCCCAGTCCTTCATCGCGTTCGCGACGACGTCCGCCACGCTTCTGTCGAGTTCGATCCCTTTTTGAATGGTTTTTTGGAGCGCCTTAAAAGTTTCCTTCGGCAAACGTTGACGCATCACCTCTTCGCCGAATACCGATGATCCGAAAGTTTCGGGTACGCTTTTCATATTGATTTCCTCCTTGTTTTTATTCGAAACAGCCCTATAAACGAAAAAGGGCGCCACGGATTTCTCCGCAGCGCCTTTGCTGTTTCTTTGCTCATAATTTAGCACCGCCGAAAACGCTTGTCAAGAGGTTTTTCAAACTTTTTTCCAAAATTTTTTCGGACCCCCGCCTTTCGATAAAGAAAATTAAACACCCTTATAAATGCCCTTTATTTCGGAAGATTTTGCAAAAAATTTTACGGAAACCGTTGACAAAAGCGGCGGGATTTCTTTATAATGCAACTAAACGAACAAAGGCGTTCGTTCCGAAGTGTTTTCATTTCGGGACGAGCGCTTTTTTGTTTTTCCGAGGGAAAAATCTCGGGAAGAGAGGTGAAAGTATGCTGTTAGAAGGTGAATTCAGAAACCCGTCCGGTTGCGCGATCTCGGCGGTCTTCGATAAAACCGGCGCGCGATTTTCGGGCAAAGACATCATCGATTCCATCGCGGTGATGCGCGACCGTTCCAACGGTCTCGGCGGCGGATTCGCGTGTTACGGAATCTATCCGGATAAAAAAGAGCTTTACGCGTTCCACGTCTTCTTTACGATCCACAGCGCGCGAAAAGATTTCGAGGAATATCTCGCCCGTTACTACGAGATCGATTCTTCCGAAGATATCCCGACGAGGAAAATCCCCGAGATCGCGGACGAACCTGAGATCCGCCGCTATTTCGTCTATCCGAAACAAAATTTTATCGATTTCGTGAAGACGGGCGCGGATGAATGCGTCTTCCGCACGGTCTTCGCGGTGAACACCGAGATCAAAGGCGCGTATATCTTTTCTTCGGGAAAGAATATGGGGATCTTCAAAGCGGTCGGCTTCCCCGAGGACGTCGGCAGATTTTATAGGCTCGACGAGTACGAAGGCTATCTCTTCACCGCGCACGGCCGCTATCCGACCAACACGCCCGGATGGTGGGGCGGCGCGCACCCGTTCGGACTGCTCGGATTATCCGTCGTCCATAACGGAGAGATCAGTTCTTACGACGCGAACCGCCGCGCGATGGAAATGTACGGCTATAAATGCACGCTGCTCACCGATACCGAGGTCATAACTTATATCCTCGATTATCTGACGCGCAAAAAAGGATTGACCTTCGCGGAGAGCGCGGAAGTCATCGCCGCTCCGTTTTGGGAGAGGATCGACCGAATGAGCGAGGAAGACAAGGCGCGCGCGACCTATCTCCGCGACGTCTTTTCCGCTTGCCTCGTGACGGGGCCGTTCTCGATCATCGTCGGTTTCGACGGTGGCGTTATGGCTTTGAACGATCGCTTGAAGCTTCGGACGCTTGCGGTCGCGGAGAAAGGCGACAAGGTGTATATGGCGTCGGAAGAGGCGGCGATCCGCAGGGTCTGCCCGTCGTTTGACAAAATGTTTTACGCGGAAGGCGGAAAGCCCATCGTGTACCGCGTGGAAGGAGGAAGAAAATGATCGATTTTAACGTGGCGCCTTTCGAAGTCGTGCGCGATTACGACAAGTGCGTGAATTGCCGCGTATGCGAAAGACAATGCGCGAATGAAGTGCATCGTTACGAGGAAGGGTTCGGCAAGATGATTTCGGACAGCACCAAGTGCGTGGATTGCCAACGCTGCGTCTGCCTGTGCCCGACCAAAGCCTTGAAGATCCTTCCCAATCAAAACGCCTTTCGCCCCAACGCGAATTGGCAGCAAAAATACCTGACCGAGATCTACAAGCAGGCGGAGTCGGGCGGCGTGCTTCTGTCCTCGATGGGCAATCCCGAGCCGTTCCCCGTCTATTTCGATAAGATCTTGATCAACGCGTCGCAGGTTACGCACCCTTCGATCGCTCCGCTGCGCGAGCCGATGGAGACGAGGGTCTTCCTCGGAGCGAAACCGCAAAGCGTCCAAAGGGGCGCGGACGGAAAGATCAAGCCCGTTTTGCCCCCTCGCTTAAAGCTTTCGATGCCCGTGATGTTTTCGGCGATGAGTTACGGATCCATATCCTATAACGCGCACGCGGCTCTTGCCCGCGCGGCGGAAAAGTTGGGGATTTATTACAACACCGGCGAGGGCGGTCTTCATAAGGATTTTTACAAGTATTCGGCAAATACCATCGTGCAGGTGGCGTCGGGTCGTTTCGGAGTCCATAAGGATTATCTCGAAGACGGCGCGGCGATCGAGATCAAGATCGGGCAGGGCGCGAAGCCCGGTATCGGCGGGCATCTTCCCGGCGCAAAGATCGTCGGGGACGTCTCCAAGACGCGTATGATCCCCGAGGGCAGCGACGCCGTCTCGCCCGCGCCGCATCACGATATTTATTCGATCGAAGATCTGCGTCAGCTCGTCTATTCGATCAAGGAAGCGACAGAGTATAAAAAGCCCGTCATCGTCAAGATCGCGGCGGTGCATAACGTGGCGGCGATCGCCAGCGGAATCGCCAGAAGCGGCGCGGATATCATCGCGATCGACGGTTTCCGCGGCGGAACGGGCGCGGCGCCGACGAGGATCCGCGATAACGTCGGTATCCCCATCGAACTCGCGCTCGGCAGCGTGGATCAAAGATTGCGCGAAGAGAATATCCGCGATAACGTTTCTTTGGTCGTGGCGGGATCGATCCGTTGCAGCGCGGACGTCGTTAAAGCGATCTGCCTCGGCGCGGACGCGGTCTATATCGGTTCCGCGGCGCTTGCGGCGATGGGGTGCCACCTTTGCCGCACCTGCAACCTCGGCAAATGCAACTGGGGCATTGCGACGCAGCGCCCCGACCTCGTAAAACGGTTGAATCCCGATCTCGCGGCGGAACGCCTGATCAATATGCTGACGGGCTGGAATCACGAGATTCAGGAAATGATGGGCGGAATGGGGATCAATTCCATCGAAGCGCTTCGCGGAAACCGCTTGATGCTTCGCGGCGTCGGGCTTAACGAACGCGAACTGGGCGTGCTCGGGATCAAGCACGCGGGAGAGGTGTGATATGAAACGAATCTACGTCAAAGAAGAATGGTGCCTCGGCTGTCACCTTTGCGAATACGAATGCGCCTACGCAAACAGCGGGATCGGAAATATCGTCCTCGCTTTGAAGGATAAAGAGATCGATCCGAACGTCCGCGTCCAATCGGACGGAAAGATTACGTTCGCCGTTTCCTGCCGTCATTGCGACGAGCCTTTATGCGTTTCCGCTTGCATTTCGGGCGCGCTGACCAAAGAAGAGGGCGGCACCGTCACGGTGGACAGAAAGAAATGCGTCGGCTGCGGCAGCTGCGTGATGGTCTGCCCCTACGGCGCGGTCCGTCTGACGAAGGAAGGCTCCGCGAATAAGTGCCAACTCTGTATGAACAATTCTTTCGGCGAGCCGCTTTGCGTAAAAAAATGCCCGAACGGCGCGATCGTTTTTGAGGAGAAATGATATGAAGAAATACGTTTTGATCGGCGGAAGCATCGCGACGCAAGGGGCGATCGAGGGGATCCTTTCCGTGGAAAAGAATGCGGATATCACCGTGATCTGCGGGGAAAAACGTCCCCTTTATTCCCGCCCTTTGATCTCCTACGTTTTGGAGAAAAAGACCCCGGACGAAGGGCTTTTCTTCCGCGGGAAAGATTACTATGAGAAAAAAGGCGTGAAAGCGGTCTACGAGACCGCGACCGCGATCGACCCCGCGAAAAAGACCGTCGCGGCGGGAGAAACCCTTTATCCCTATGACGAACTCCTCGTGGCGACGGGTTCCAAACCCTTCGTTCCCCCGATCAAAGGGCTGGAAGGTGTCTTGAAAAAGCACACCTTTTACACGATGGATGATATGCTCGGGCTTCGCGCCGACCTCGAACGAGGCGGCAAAGTCCTGATCGTCGGCGCGGGACTTATCGGAATGAAATGCGCGGAAGGCGTTCGGGAGTACACGGATAAGATCGTGATCGCGGATATGGCGCCGCGTCCCCTTCCCGCGGCGACGACGCCCGAAGCGGGCGCGATCGTGCAGGAACGGCTTTCGGGGATCGTGGATTTCAGGCTGAACGCCGCCCTCGATCGATTCGAAGGAAATAAGGCGGTCTTCCAAAGCGGCGAAGAGATCGCGTTCGACGTCTTGGTTCTCGCGCTCGGCGTTCGCCCGCAAGTCGGACTTTTGAAAGAGATCGGCGCGGAGGTGAATCGCGGCGTAATCGTAAATGAAAAAATGCAAACGAACCTTCCGAGCGTCTACGCGGCGGGCGATCTCGTCGAATCTTACGAAGCGGTCGGAAAGGGTAAACGGCTGTTGCAACTCTTCCCGAGCGCGTACCTCGGCGGCAAGATCGCGGGAAAGAACATGGCGGGAGAAGAAACCGCGTTTTTGACCGACGTCCCGATGAACGCGACCAAGCTCTTCGGCGTTCGGATCACGTCCGCAGGGTTGTTTACGGGTGAAAAGACCGAGATCACCGTCGGCGAGGATTACCGCGCGATCTATGCGGAAGACGGGCGGATCAACGGCTTTATTTTGATCGGCGATCCTTCGCGCGCGGGAATTTTGACCGACTTTATCCGCAAACGTCGCTCCGTCGAAGGGCTCGACGTTACGAAGCTTTTGACCGATCGCGATTTGTCGCTCTATCCCGAAGCGGAAAGGAAAGCGGCGATGGGAGGCACTTATGAAATTTAACGGAAAGACCTACGAGGCGAAAGAGATCAACGACGCGATCAAGGCGGCGGGCGACGCGACTTTGACCGAAGTCCTCGGCGAAAGATTCATCGCGTGCGGTTTGAAGACGGGCGTCGTCACGATCGAAGGAACGCCCGGAAACGCGCTCGGCGCCTATCTCGACGGAGCGAAGATCGTCGTCCGCGGCAACGGGCAAGACGCCGTCGGCGACACGATGAACGACGGCGCGATCGTCGTCCACGGTTCGGTCGGCGACACTTTGGGCTACGCGATGCGCGGCGGAAAGATTTTTATTCGGGATAACGTCTGCTATCGCGCGGGCGTCCATATTAAGGAGTACGGGGAAAAGAAACCCGTCATCGTGATCGGCGGGACGGCGGGCTGTTTTCTCGGCGAATATATGGCGGGAGGGCTTATCCTCGTCCTCAATAAAAAAAGCGAAAAAGACCCGATCGGCGACTATACGGGCGTCGGAATGTACGGCGGAAAAATCCTCGTCAAAGCGCAATCTCTTGACACGGTTCTCCCCGAGCAAATACAATGTAAAAAGATCGGAAAAGCGGAGCTTGCGGAATTTACTCCTTATATTAAGGAGTATGCCGCGGAGTTCGGCGCGGACTACGAAGCGCTTTCATCGGGAGATTTCTTTCTCTTGGAGCCGAACAGCGCGAATCCGTACAAGCGGCTTTACACGAATAATTAGGAGGCAATACTATGGTTGATTTCGGCGATTTCGCAAATTTTATCCAAGAGGGCGACGTTAAATTCATTCGTTTGAGTTTCGTGGATCTCGAAGGGCGGCAAAAGAACGTCTCCGTTATGGCGGAAAGTTTCGAGAAGCATCTCTCGGAAGGCGTCGTCATCGAAGGAAAAGGCGCGGGATTCCCTTCCGAGACGGAGATACGGCTCGTCCCCGATATTGGGACCGTCCATATCCTTCCGTGGCGCCCCCAACACGGCAGAGTCGCGAGGTTCCTTTCCTCGATCCGCTCGGTTTCGGGCGAAAGCCTTCCGTTCGACACGCGCAAGATCCTTTCGGACGCGGTCGCGCTCTTAAAAGAAAGCGGCTACACTTCCGAGATCGGAACGGACAGCGAGTTTTATCTTTTCTGCCTCGATTCGAACGGCGATCCGACGCTCGTTACCCAAGATAACGCCGGCGCGTACGATATCGCGCCTTTGGATAAAGGCGAAAACGTTCGCCGCGAGATCTGCCTGACGATGGAAGAGATCGGGATCGATCCCCTTTCTTCGCATCACGAGCAGGGCCCCGGGCAAAACGAGATCACGTTCGTTAAAAAGTCGCCGCTCGAAGCCTGCGATAATTACGTCATTTTCAAATCGGTCGTAAAAGCGATCGCCTCGCGCAACGGGCTGTACGCTTCCTTTATGCCCAAGCCGCTTTCGAACGAACACGGCAACGGCTTGACCATTCATTTCGACGTTCGGAAGGATAAGAAATCGATTTTCGCGGGAGAGGCTCCCGCGCTTGCGGAAGCTTTCGTAGCGGGGGTTCGGAGAAGGGCGAGAGCGTGCGCGCTCTTCGCGCATTCCGTCCCGAATTCTTTCGATCGTCTCGCGACCTATAAGCAGATCACCTCGATCGCGATCGAGGAAAAGCGCGACAGCTTTATGCGCTTCACGAATACCTGCGGCGAAAAGAAACTTTCGCTGCGCGCGCCCGATAACGCCTGCAACTTATATTTGACCGTGGCGCTCGTTTTGCGCGCGGGTCTCGAAGGGATTAAGGACGGGTTGACCGCTTCTTCGGTCTCGCCCGAATCCCTCCCCGCGTCGCTTGAAGAAGCGATCCGCGAAGCGGAAGGAAGCGCGTTTCTCAAAGACGCGCTCGGCGAAGAATTGCTCGCGATGTACGTTTCCGCCAAAAAGAAAGCGGCGGAAGCCTTCGAAAAGGACCCCGCGGGCTACACGAAGAAGGATTTCGAAAGGTTATAAACCGTGAGAACCGTTTTGGTGGTGACGCCGAACCTTCAAGACCTCGATTGGTTCAAGGAGGATCTGGCGAAGTTGAATATCGAGGAGATCTTCGGAGTGAAGACGTCTTCGGAAGCGCGGCGATATTTGATCGAACGCACTTGCGATCTTCTCGTTATCAACGCGCCGCTTTCGGATGAAAACGGGCTTCGCCTCGCGGTGGACGTCATCGGAAATAAAGCCAATCAAGTCATTTTGATGGTCAAGCGCGAATTTGCGGACGAAGTTTCCGCCAAGGTGGAAGATTACGGGATCTTTACGGTGGAAAAGCCCCTTTCTCACACGGCGTTTTGGCTTGCGCTCAAAATGACGAACGCCGCTTTCAATCGGACGCAAAGCTTTATCAGCGAGAACGATCGATTGAAAAAAAGCCTCGCGGACATCCGCTTGATCAATCGCGCGAAATGTCTGCTCATCGAGAAGATGGGGCTTTCGGAAGAGGCGGCGCATAGGGAAATGGAAAAACAGGCAATGGATCGCAGGCTCGAAAAAGTCGAACTTGCGAAAAAAATCATAGAAACGTTCGAGGATTGAGTATGGAAAAAGATTGCGTGATCGTTGGGATCGATTGGGGCGACGAAGGCAAAGGCAGAATGGTGGATCTGATAACGTCGGATTACGACGTCGTCGTCCGCTATCAAGGCGGCGGCAACGCGGGACATACCGTCATAAACGAGCTCGGTAAGTTCGCGCTGCACCTGCTTCCGTCCGGTATTTTTCGAAAGGGGGTCGTCAATCTCCTCGGAAACGGCGTCGCGCTGGATCCCGAAAATCTCCTGAACGAGATCGAAAGCGTTCGCGCGAAAGGGATCGCGGTCACGCCCGAGAATTTAAAAATCAGCGATCGCGCGTCGATCCTTTTCCCTTGGCACAGAAAGCTGGACGAGCTTGAAGAAGCGCGCTTGAAAGATAAGAAATTCGGTTCGACCAAGCAAGGGATCGCGCCTTTCTATTCGGATAAATATCAAAAGAAGACCGTTATGATCGGCGAGCTTTTCCACCTCGAAAAAGCCAAAGCGCATCTCGAAGGGATCCTCGAATGGAAAAACCTTCTCTTGAAAGAAGTCTACGGCGCGGAGCCTTATTCGATCGACGACGCGATGCGTTGGATCGAAGATTATGCGAAAAAGCTGTTGCCTTTCGTCTGCGACGCGGGCGCTTTCTTGAAGCAAGCAAAGAAAGCGAATAAACGCATTCTTTTCGAAGCGCAACTCGGCGCGCTGCGCGATCTCGATTTCGGGATTTACCCCTACACGACTTCTTCCAATACCCTCGCGGCATACGCGCCCGTCGGCGCGGGGCTTCCCTCGATCCGCCCCGAAAGAGTCCTCGGCGTCATTAAAGCGTACTCGACGTGCGTCGGCGAAGGACCGTTCGTCTGCGAATGGTTCGGAGAAGAAGCGGACAAGCTCAGGGAAACGGGCGGCGAATACGGCGCGAAGACGGGTCGCCCGAGAAGGGTCGGACCGCTCGATCTCGTCGCAACGCGTTACGGCGTGGAGCTTCAAGGCGCGACCGAGATCGCTCTTACGAAGCTCGACGTTTTGAGCTATATGGACGAGATCCCCGTCTGCACGGCGTACGAAGTCGGCGGGAAGGTCACGAAGGAATTTCCGTTTCCTTCCGATCTCGATGAAGCGCGCCCCGTGACCGAATTCCTGAAAGGTTGGAAGACGGACGTTTCGAAAGCGAGAAAGTGGGAAGATCTCCCGAAGGAAGCGCGGGATTACGTCCTCTTTATCGAAAAAGAGATCGGTTGCTTTATCAAATACGTTTCGGTCGGAGCCGAGCGCGAAAGCGTCGTGATTCGTTCGGAGAGAGCGTAACGGAGGAAAAAATGGACACGATTTTGGTTTTGGATTTCGGCGGACAATACGATATGCTGATCGCGCGGCGCGTCCGCGAACGCGGCGTCTATGCGGAAGTCGTCAACTTCGATAAGATCACGGCGGAAGAGATCAAACGACGCGGTTATGTCGGCGTCATTTTTACCGGCGGACCGAACAGCGTCTATAAAGAAGGCGCGCCTTCTTTCTCGAAGGAGATCCTTTCGCTTGGGATCCCGATCCTCGGCATTTGCTACGGAATGCAGCTGATGGGGCATCTCGCGGGCGGAACGATCGCTTCGGCGGAAGAGTCGGGCGAGTACGGAAAAGTTACGCTGACGGTCGAAGATTCTCCGCTGTTCAAAGGGGTTCCGAAAGAGAGCGTCGCTTGGATGAGCCACCGCGATTTCGTCCAAACCGTTCCGAGCGGATTTACTTTGATCGCGCGGACGGCGAAATGTCCGTCGGCGGCGATGGCGAACGAAGAGAAGAAGCTGTACGGCGTCCAATTCCATCCCGAAGTGACCCACACCGCTTTCGGCGGCAAGATGCTCGAAAACTTCCTTTTCGAGATCTGCGGTTGCAAAAAAGAATGGAATATGGAAGGGTTCATCGAATCCGCCGTGGAAAAGTTCAGAGAAAAGTGCGCGGGCAAAAAAGTCCTGCTCGCGCTCTCCGGCGGGGTGGACAGCTCGGTCGCGGCTGCGCTGATGCATAAAGCCGTCGGCGATTCGCTCGTCTGCGTCTTCGTCGATCACGGGCTTCTTCGGAAGGACGAAGGCGACCTCGTGGAGCGTACGTTCAAAGGGAAATTCGGGATGAACCTCATTCGCGTTAACGCGGAAGACCGCTTCCTTTCCCGCCTTGCGGGCGTAACCGAACCCGAAAAGAAAAGAAAGCTCATAGGAGAGGAATTCATCCGCGTCTTCGAAGAGCAGGGGAGGATTCTCGGCAAGGTGGATTATCTTTGCCAAGGGACGATCTATCCCGACGTCATCGAAAGCGGAAAGGGCGACGCCTCGACGATCAAAAGTCATCACAACGTCGGCGGGCTTCCCTCGGTCATCGACTTCAAAGAGATCGTGGAGCCTTTGCGCGATTTGTTTAAGGACGAAGTCCGTCAAGTCGGCTTGAAGCTCGGGCTTCCTCCGGACCTCGTTTGGCGGCAGCCCTTCCCGGGCCCCGGGCTTGCGGTCCGCATCATCGGCGCGATTACCAAAGAAAAAGCCGATCTTTTGAGAGAAGCGGACGCGATCTTCCGAGAGGAGATCGCCGCGGCGATGAAAGAAAACGCGCCCAACCAATTCTTCGCGGTCTTGACCGACACGAGGAGCGTCGGCGTAATGGGCGATGAAAGAAGCTACGGCTACGTCCTCGCCCTGCGCGCGGTCACGACGGACGACTTTATGACGGCGGATTGGACGAGGATCCCCTACGAAGCCCTCGAAAAAGCGTCGAGCCGCATTACGTCGGAAGTCAAAGGAATCAACAGAGTCGTTTATGACGTTACGAGCAAGCCGCCCGCAACGGTTGAATGGGAATGATCCCGAAGTGAGGTAAGTATGAAATACATATTCGTTACGGGAGGCGTCGTGTCGGGTCTCGGCAAGGGGATCGTGGCGGCGTCTCTCGGCAGACTTTTGAAACTCAGAGGCTTGAAGGTCGCGGCGCAAAAGCTCGATCCTTATATGAACGTCGACCCCGGGACGATGAGCCCGTATCAACACGGCGAAGTCTTCGTCACGGAAGACGGCGCGGAGACCGATCTCGACCTCGGGCATTACGAGCGCTTTATCGACGAAAATCTTACGAAGTATTCCAATTTGACTTCGGGAAAAGTGTATTGGAACGTTTTGAACAAAGAGCGGAGAGGGGAATACCTCGGAGAGACGGTGCAGATCATTCCGCACGTTACGAACGAGATCAAGGCGTTCATTTTGAAAAACGCCGAAGTCACCGAAGCGGACGTCCTCATCACCGAGATCGGCGGCACGATCGGCGATATCGAATCGCAGCCCTTTTTGGAAGCGATCCGTCAGCTTTCTTTGGAAGTGGGCAGAAGAAACTGCCTGTTTATCCACGTTTGCCTGGTGCCGTATATTTCCGGTTCGGACGAGTTTAAGTCCAAGCCGACGCAACACTCGGTCAAAGAGTTGCAGGCGATGGGCATTCATCCCGATATCATCGTCGCGCGGTCGGATAAGGACGTAGGCAAAGAGATTCGCAAAAAGATCTCGATGTTCTGCAACGTGGCGGAAGACTGCGTGATCTCCAATACCACGCTCGACTGCTTGTACGAGGTCCCCGTTATGCTTCATAACGAGGGCACGGATGACGTCGTCTGCCGCGAACTCGGCATTTCTCTTCCCAAAGCGGATATGCGCGAGTGGCAAAATATGGTTGATTCCGTGCGCGAACGGAGCGGCGAAGTTACCGTCGCGCTCGTCGGCAAGTACGTTAAACTGCACGACTCTTATCTCTCGATCGTCGAGGCGCTGAATCACGCGAGTTTCGTGGTCGGGAAGAAAGTCAAGATCAAGTGGGTCGAAAGCGATAAGCTGACCGAAGAAAACGCCCCGGAGATCTTTGCCGATTGCGCGGGCATCCTCGTCCCCGGAGGCTTCGGCGACAGAGGGATCGAGGGAATGATCACCGCTTGCAAATATGCGCGCGAACATAAACTTCCTTATTTCGGAATCTGTCTCGGAATGCAGATCTCGGTCATCGAGTACGCCCGCCACGTCCTCGGATTCAAGGACGCGAACAGCCGCGAATTCGATGAAAAGAGCGAGCATCTCGTCATCGATCTGATGCCCGATCAACAAGGCGTGATCAAAGGCGGCACGATGCGCCTCGGCGCCTATCCCTGCAAGGTCAAGGAAGGCACGACGCTTTATTCCTGCTACGAAGAGCCCCTTATCAAGGAGCGCCATCGCCACAGATACGAATTCAATAACGAGTATAAGGAAGCGTTCGAGCGCGCCGGACTCACCGTCAGCGGGACTTCGCCTTCGGGGCATATCGTGGAAACGGTGGAGCTTTCGGATCGCGATTTCTTCGTCGGCGTGCAGTTTCATCCCGAATTCAAATCCCGCCCGAACAAACCGCATCCTCTTTTCGTTCGATTCGTTCAAGCGTCCGCCGATAAGAAACGCGCATAGAGGATTATTATCGGAAAGGGTATCTTATGAAAAACGTTCCCAACAAAAAGATCATTACGGAAGACGGTCGGGAGTTTTACGGTTACGCTTTCGGCGCGGATTCCGACCGCATTCTCGAACTCGTCTTCAACACGTCGCCCGTCGGCTATCAAGAGATCCTGTCCGACCCGTCCTACACCGATCAAGCCGTCGTTATGACCTATCCTTTGATCGGGAATTACGGGATGGCGGAGGACGACTACGAGACCGACGTTCCTTCGATCGGCGCTTTGATTGTTCGCGAGTATAACGACGAACCTTCGAATTTCCGCGCGAAAGAAACGCTCGGCGCGGTCATGCGCCGTTTCGGCATTCCGGGGGTCTTCGGCTTGGATACGAGGATGCTGACGCGATCCATTCGCGACCTCGGAAGCCGCAAGGTCCTCTTGACGGGGGCGAACACACCCCTCGCGGAAGGTCTCGAACGTCTGAAAACGTATTCCGCGCCCCGCGACGCGGTCTCACGCGTTTCCTCGAAAAAAGCGTGGGAGATCTCCGCGGATCCCGCTCGCCGCCACGTCGTCGCGATCGATTGCGGAATGAAGAAAAACATCGTTCGTTCCCTCGTAAAACGGGGGTGCCGCGTAACGGTCGTGCCTTGGGATACTTCGGCGGAGGAGATCCGAGCGCTTTCTCCGGACGGGGTCTTCCTCTCCAACGGTCCCGGCGATCCGACCGACGTCCCGCAAACCATTCAAACGGTACGCGCGCTTCTCGGTAAATACCCGATCTTCGGGATCTGTCTCGGGCATCAGATCCTGTCGCTGGCGTACGGCGCGAAAACCTATAAACTCAAATTCGGGCATCGCGGCGGAAACCACCCCGTAAAAGATCTCTCGACGGGGAGAATCGAGATCACTTCGCAAAATCACTCCTATGCGGTCGATCCCGGCAGTTTGATCGGAACGCCGCTTTCCGTCACGCATTTGAATCTTTTGGACGAAACGGTCGAAGGCGTCGCGTGCGTAAAGGATCGGGCGTTCGGCGTGCAGTATCACCCCGAAAGCGCGCCGGGTCCGCAGGACAGCGCGCATCTTTTCGATCGTTTTCTTGCTTTTATGGAGGATAGACCCCATGCCTAAAAGAACGGATATAAAAAAAGTCCTCGTGATCGGATCGGGACCCATCGTCATCGGGCAAGCGGCGGAATTCGATTACGCGGGAACGCAAGCCTGTCTCGCGCTGAAAGAGGAAGGCTACGAGGTCATCCTCTGCAACTCCAACCCCGCGACCATAATGACCGACACCTCGATCGCGGATAAGGTCTATATGGAGCCTTTGACCTTGGAATATATCGCGAAGATCATTCGTTTCGAGCGTCCCGACGCGATCCTGCCGGGGATCGGCGGGCAGACGGGATTGAACCTCGCGATGCAGCTCGAAAAGAAAGGCGTTTTGAAAGAATGCAAAGCGGAATTGCTCGGGACGGCGAGCCGCTCGATCGAACAAGCGGAAGACCGCGAGGAATTTAAGAAGCTTTGCGAAAGTCTCGGCGAACCCATCCTCCCCTCCGAGACGGCGCAAACCGCGGAAGAAGGGCTTGCCGTCGCGCAAAAGATCGGTTTTCCCGTCGTCCTGCGCCCAGCCTTTACACTCGGCGGAACGGGCGGCGGCTTCGCGAACGACGAAGAGGAATTTTTGCCTTTGATGAAGCGCGCTTTGGAGATCTCTCCCGTCGGGCAAGTGTTGATCGAAAAAAGCGTGAAAGGGTATAAAGAGATCGAGTACGAAGTCATTCGCGACAAAAACGACACGGCGATCACGATCTGTAATATGGAAAATCTCGACCCCGTCGGGATCCATACGGGGGATTCGATCGTGGTTTGTCCGTCGCAGACTCTGACGAATAAGGAATACCATATGCTTCGCGACAGCGCGCTGAAAATCATTCGCGCGCTCAAAATCGAAGGCGGTTGCAACGTCCAATTCGCCTTGGATCCGAAGTCCTTTCAATACTATTTGATCGAAGTCAATCCGAGAGTTTCGCGCTCTTCCGCGCTCGCTTCCAAAGCAAGCGGTTATCCGATCGCCCGCGTCTCGGCGAAGATCGGCGTCGGAATGACGCTCGATGAGATCCGGATCGCGAACACGCCCGCTTCGTTTGAACCCGCGTTGGATTACGTCGTCACGAAATTGCCGCGTTTTCCTTTCGATAAATTCGCCGACGCGAATAACAGCCTTTCCACCCAAATGAAAGCGACGGGCGAAGCGATGAGCGTAGGCAGGACCTTTGAAGAAAGCCTTTTGAAAGGGATCCGCTCTTTGGAGATCGGGGCGTATCACCTGCATCTCAAAAAGTTTGACGATAAAGAAACGGATTTCCTTTCGGACTACGTTCGCGAAGGGAAAGACGACCGTATTTTCGCGATTGCGGAGCTTCTTCGGAGAGGCGCTTCGGTCGAGTCGATCTCGAACGAGACGGGGATCGATCCTTTCTTCCTTCGAAAGATCCGCAATATCGTCCGAGAGGAAGAAGAGATCCGCTTGAATCCGAGCGATCTTTCCGTCCTCAAAGCGGCGAAAAGAATGGGCTTTTCGGATAAAGAGGTCGCCGCGCTTTGGGGCGTCTCCGAAAAAGAGATCTTCCGCATTCGGGAAAGAGAAGGGATCCTTCCCGTCTATAAAATGATCGACACCTGCTCCGCGGAGTTCGACAGTTATATCCCGTATTTTTATTCGACCTACGAGGAAGAGAACGAATCTGTCGTTTCGGATCGAAAGAAGATCGTCGTTTTGGGCTCGGGTCCGATCCGCATCGGGCAAGGCGTGGAATTCGACTACTCGACCGTTCACGCGGTGCAGACCATTCGCAAGGCGGGTTACGAAGCGATCATCATAAACAATAATCCGGAGACGGTTTCCACGGATTACACTTGCTCGGATAAGCTGTACTTCGAGCCGCTTTGTATCGAAGACGTGATGAACGTCATTGCGCTTGAAAAGCCCGAGGGCGTAATCGCGACGCTCGGCGGGCAGACCGCGATCAATCTCGCGGATTCCCTGAAAGACCGCGGCGTCAAGATCCTCGGAACGGGCTGCGACGCGATCGACCGCGCGGAGAACCGCGATCTTTTCGAAAAACTGCTCCTATCCCTTTCGATCCCGCAACCCGAAGGGCGCGCGGTGACGAGCATCGAAGAGGGCGTTCGGGCGGCGAAAGAGATCGGATATCCCGTCCTCGTTCGTCCGAGTTTCGTTCTCGGAGGAAGGGCGATGCAGATCGTCGCGAAAGAAGCGTCGATGTGGGAGTATCTCAAAACCGCGGTGGAAGTGGATCAGGACAAACCCGTCCTCGTGGATAAATACATTCGCGGAAAAGAAGTCGAGGTGGACGCCGTTTGCGACGGAACGAACGTCTTCGTTCCCGGCATTATGGAACTCGTCGAACGGACGGGCGTTCATTCGGGCGACTCGATCAGCGTCTATCCCTCGTACAGCCTTTCCGAAAAGGTCAAGGATACCATTTTGGATTACACCGAAAAACTCGGTCTCGGCATCGGCATCGTGGGACTTTTTAATATCCAATTCATCGTGGATAAGGACGAGAAAGTCTATATTATCGAGGTAAATCCGCGTTCTTCCCGAACGGTTCCCTTCCTCTCCAAGGCGACGGGGTACAGCCTCGCGGATATCGGTACGCTCGCGATGCTCGGCGTTTCCTTGAAAGAGCAGGGGATCTTCGTGCGCTACCCCAAGGAGAAAAACCGCTCCTACGTTAAAGTCCCGGCGTTCTCCTTCGCAAAACTCGGTGGTATGGACGCCTATCTTTCCCCCGAAATGAAGTCGACGGGCGAAGCGATCGGCTATGACGATAAACTGCACCGCGCCGTGTATAAGGCGATGATCGCCGCGGGGTTGAAACTCAAAAACTACGGCACCGTCTTGGTCAGCGTCGCGGACGAGGATAAAGAGGAGACCGTTCCCCTCGTCAAACGGTTTTACGATATGGGATTTAATATCGAAGCGACGACCTTGACCGGGGAGGTACTGCGCGAACACGGCATCCATACGAGGATCAAACATAAACCGAGCGAGGGCAGCGATGAGGTTTTGAATTCTCTTCGCGCCGGCTACGTCAGCTACGTTATCAATACCCGCGCCGTCCTTTCCGGCGTGCACGAAGGCAACGGCATCAAGATCCGCGCGCTTGCCGCCGCGAACGGCATTACGATGCTCACCTCGCTGGATACCGTCCGTATGCTTTTGGACGTTCTGGACGAGATCACCCTCGGAGTCTCCACTATCGACGCGAAGTAACGGGGTCTTTCGATAAAAAACGTCGGAGAAATCCGACTTTTTTCATTGGCGGAGACAGGAAAAACCAAATCGAACGATTCAAGAATCAGCCTATCACGCAAACGCGTGTATATCATCAAGCGACAGCTTGTAAATCATTAGCGCAAAGTACCGCATAGCATCAACCCGAAGCGGATGCTTTTATACACGGCAGAGCCGTGATGATATGTAGGGGCGAGCTCTTGTTGATATGCCAAACCTCGCTCCGCTTCGATTTGGATAAAAAACAGTCTAAAGCAAATTCGCTTTAGACTGTTTTTGGTGGAACGATAGCAACGTAAATCGAATTTCACTTAACCGAAAAGCCAACTATCAAGCCAACAATAGTCGCTGCTAATGATATTATAGCGATTACTAACATAAAAATGTTGAATCGCTTTGCTTTTCGCAACTCTTCTTTTTGCTCAGCATTTATTTGCTTTAAAAGGTCTAATTCACCATCGATTGCGTTCATCGTTTTTTTAATTCCATCAAACACACTTGAAAAATCTTTATCGAAGTTATCCATATCATTTCCTCTTTTGTTTTGAAAAAGCATAGCCATTTTTCATAATATAAATCAAATTCTATTCCATATAATCGTTGAGGGATTTCATACTATTAAACCATGATTCAATTTCGTCAAAAAGATTTTCTTGTACAAGCATATCTTTTGTTACGCCAGATAGAACTGTTTTACTCAAATAACACTTCAAGGCTTTTTCTCTGTCTTTAGAATCTGAAATGTTTTTTATATTATTAAACTGCTGTGCTGTTGTATTCCTTTGCGATAATAGAGTA